>NZ_LZMO01000096.1:0-2703 GCF_001665715.1 Gordonia sp. 852002-10350_SCH5691597 | reverse complement strand
GATCGCTGCACCGCGACGTCGGGATCTGTGGGAGCACTTGAACGTGCGTGAGATGGGGACTCGACCGCCATGGATCAAAGGTAGTTCACCCGGGATTCGACGGTGCGTACGCTTCGCCGGTCAGGCAGTATCTCAGGCATGGACGACGACGCATTCGACGTACCTGTACGGGGTGACGCGATCAGGCTCGGTCAGTTCTTGAAATTGGCGAACCTCATCGAGTCCGGAGCCGAGGCGAAGGAGGTCATCTCCGACGGTCTCGTCACGGTGAACGGCGATGTGGAAACACGCAGAGGTCGACAGTTGATAGTCGGCGACGTGATCTCTCTGGGCGACGCATCGGCGCGGGTCACCGAGGGGTGACCGGCGACCTGCTCACGCAGTCAGTCGCTTGAGCTCCGCCGCGGTGACGAGGCGTTCGGCCTCTGCGGGGAATCGCGGCGCCTCACGATGGCGGCCGAGTCGGCCGCCTGTGATGGCACTCAGCATTGAGTGTCGACGGGGTGTCTGGAACGTTGCTGCCAGCTTCATGACGATACGTTTCCTGCGTCAGAACGGATTCGATCTTTACTATCTTGTAGTGCCGACTGCGTCGGCGCAACCTCACCCTTCGTATCGATCGTCACACAGGATTCGTTACCAGTCAGAGACCGACGCGCGGTTCAGCCCAATCCGGCGAGAAACTGATGTGCCCATTCCACGGCCGTCACACCTGGCTTGACCTCGAAACGTCCGTAGTCGCCGTGTGAACCCGACTGCAAGAACCGGTTGAACTCGATGATCTGCTGCCGCGCTCGAGCGTTGCTCAGCTCGTTGACGACGTTGCCCGGCCCGCCCCTGGTCAGCATCTCGTTGACGATTGCCCCCGCCTCGGCCTGATACTGGCCGACCTGGCTGGGCGTCGGATCACTGGTTTCAGCGAGGTAGCCGATCACGCGCGTCACGTAGTACTCACGCGGCACGTTGCAGTAGAGATCCTTGGGCGCGCAAATGGTGAAGGCGCGCGGCAGCACGTAGCCCATGCCGTCAAGGCGTGGCCCGCCGCTACCCTGCCCGGCTAGGGGCGGCCCGACCAGGTTGTCTTTCGACGACCGCCGAGGGTCTGCGATCAGCACGACTCCCGCGACCTGCTGCGGACGGATCTTCTCGCGGCCGGTACCGATCTCCGACGCGACGTCGCCCGCGGCGTCGGCACCCTGGCTGTAACCGGTGAGCGCGATCTTGGTGCCCGGGCAACGCTTGAGCATCTCCAGGGCAAGACCCTTGGTATTGGCTACGGCCTGTGCCTTCGACTTTCCGTAGATGGCGCTCTCCCACGGGAACGCCGTGGCGTCGTAGCCGACATAGGAGACCTTGGTGTCAGGCCCGAGATTCGATGTGACGGAACCGAGCAGACCTGGTCCGTCCGACCATGTGCCGGGTATTGCCAACACGTACACCTTGGGGCACGGTCCCGGCGCGGCCGATGCCGACCCCGCCGATGCAACCCCGACGCCACACGCCGCCAACACCACCGCAACTGCGATCCCAAGAAGCCTGCGCACTGACCTGTACCTCCACGAACACGTATCCGCGACACGATCGCCGCGATCCAACCCACAGAGTGTAGGCAGGGATGCACCCATCCGGCAGCGTCGTCTCACCGAACTCTCATAGAACGTTTGTCTACAGAGTCGAGTGATCCGACACATGAGGAGGCCCACGATGGTCGACGTCTCGCGCACCTTCACTGTCCGACAGCCGCGTGAGGTGATCGTCGCCTACCTGCGCGACTTCTCCCACGCCGAGGAATGGGACCCGGGGACAGTGGAATGCACGCAGGAGGACAACGCCCCGATCGCACTTGGCACGCGTTGGCACAACAAGTCGAAGCTCTTCGGAATCTCGACCGAGCTGACCTACGAACTGACGCGCGACGACCCCGACCACGTCGTGTTCTCCGGCTCCAACAAGACCGCCACGACGTCGGACGACCTCTCGTTCACCGACCTCGGCGACGGAACGACGAGCGTCACCTACCGCGCGCTCGTCGACTTCCACCGCTTCAAGCTGATCGGCGAACCCCTCTTCAGCTTCATCTTCGGCCGCCTCGCCGACTCGGTGCCCACTCAGATGACGAGCGTGCTCGAGAAGCTCTGAGCGCCCCCAACCGCTGGTCGAGCGGCCTCCGTCGCTGGTCGAGCTTGTCGAGACCACGCTGGTCGAGCTTGTCGAGACCACCCGCCGCTGGTCGAGCCGTCCCGCTGGTCGAGCTTGTCGAGACCACGCTGGCCGAGCGCCCCAACCGCTGGTCGAGCTTGTCGAGACCACCGCTGGTCGAGCGCTCTACGTCGCTGGTCGAGCCTGTCGAGACCACCGCTGGTCGAGCGCTCCACGTCGCCGGCCGAGCGCCCCACCCCGCTGGTCGAGCCGACCCGCTGGTCGAGCTTGTCTAGACCACCCAGCGGGGCAGGTCAGCGCTGCGCGACCTGCGTCGGCACGATCGGGGCGGGCAGATCCGACGCGCCCGCGAGGTACCGGTCCGCGGCGGCCGCAGCCGAGCGACCCTCCGCGATGGCCCACACGATCAGCGACTGTCCGCGCCCGGCATCGCCCGCGACGTACACGCCCTCCTGCCCGATGGCAGCGAAGTCGTTGTCGCGCTTGATGTTGCCGCGCTGGTCGTATTCGACGCCCAGCTTGTCGAGCAGGTCGACGCGCTCA
>NZ_LZMO01000095.1:0-8556 GCF_001665715.1 Gordonia sp. 852002-10350_SCH5691597 | reverse complement strand
GAAAAGTGGGTGTTTGTGCAGGTCATCGCAGGTGGGGACACTGTTCGATAGGGGTTCGAGTCCCCTTAGCTCCACCGAGAAAGACTCTCTCCGACCTCATCGGAGAGGGTCTTCCAGTTCAGACCCGCGCTAGCTGGACAAGACACGGATCAGGGCTTTTCGATCAGCTTGTAGTCCGAGATCAGCTTGCCGACTTCGTTCTCCTGGAACTTGCTGTACAACTTCTCTCCGAGCAGGTGCGGTCCGGGTAGGTGGACCTCTTCGCCGTCCCTTAGGCGTGAAGTCGCGTTGAGCAACTCCCGGGCGTCGTAGGTCGATCCGTAGACCTCCGGCACGCCGCGCTCGAGGTCGAGCAACGTGTAGACGGCCTCCATCGGTGTGCGGACCGAGTACTCCGTCGTGAAGATGCAGTCTCGGCTCTGGCTCTCGGAGAACTGACCGATGAACGCGAAATTCACTGCTCCATCGGGCACCACGGGCGGCCGATCGCCGTGCTGGCGTGCTGGCGTGCTGGCGTGCTGGCGTGCTGGCGTGCACAGATCTTGTGGATGTACTCGGGATAGAACGTTTCGTCACGGCGTGTCCGTGGCGTGATCGAACGATGGGGCCGAAAGGTGTTCACCTTTACTGTTTTCGGGCCTAATTCCGCGAGAGCTCGAGTGATCTCCGGCAGGTACTGACTCCTTATGCGAGCCAAGCCTCGTATCGACGACCGCCGCCTGTACGAGGACGGACGGCCCTCTGCACGGAGGGGTGAATCACCGGGAGCTGGCCGACGGCCTCAGCCCTGACGGCCCTTGTATCGAGGGTCCTTCTTGTTGATGACAAAGATGCGCCCGCGACGCCGCACCACCTGGGCGCCGGGCTTGTTCTTCAATGAGCGAACCGAGTTACGTACCTTCATGGAGCTATTGTAAACGATTGTCGTTATCGTTAGACACTCGATCTCATATGCCACCAACACTCGGCGCCCCGGTCTGTCCCATTATATGGGAACCAAGTATCGAATAGTGATACCAATCAGCTAGCCTCATGGCGGGCGCTCCACCCGAAGCACCGCCTTTACGGTGACCATCCGCATCACCCCCGCCGTTCAGTCCCCGAGAACAGGAGTGATGCGCGATGCCGCCTTCCTCGACAACTCCCACAGTCCCGATCGAATCAGCAGCGCTGCGAGGCATTCGAGGGTCGGCGATCCGCGACCTCCTCGCCGTCACCGAGCAACCCGAAGTGCTGAGCCTCGCGGGCGGCCTTCCCGCCACCGACCTCATGCCGAGCGACCGGATCGCCGACGCCGCTGCACGAACGATCGGCCGGCCCGATGCGCTGCAATACACGACCAGCCGCGGAGTATCGCTCTGCCGCGATGTGGTTGCGAGCATCGAAGACGTCGATCCAGACCGAATCCTGCTGACGCACGGATCTCAGCAGGCGTTGTCGTTGCTTGCTCTGGCTCTGGTGGACCCGGGCGACGTCGTTGTCGTCGACGATCCCGTGTACGTCGGTGCCTTACAGGCATTCCAATGCGTGCGCGCCGAGATCGTGGCCCTGCCGATCACGAGGAACGGCACGAACGTCGGAGAACTGTCGAGGCTCCTCGAACGCGGCGTCCGGCCGCGAATCGTGCACACGGTGAGCAATTTCCACAATCCCTCGGGAGTAACCGCGAGCACCGAGACCCGCACCAGTCTCGCCGATTTGGCCGAGACTTACGGATTCTGGATCGTCGAGGACGATCCATACGGACGCCTTGCGTTCGACGGCGCGCCAACAAGCCCGATCCCCGGCGAACGGACCATCCGACTGGGCTCTGCGTCGAAGACATTGGCACCGGCACTGCGAGTTGGCTGGATGAACGCGCCGCCAGCAGTGGTGGCGCTCGTGGAACGACTGAAACAGTCTGCGGACCTGTGCGGATCGACACTCAACCAACTCATGGTGGCCGACTTGCTCGCGGACACAGAGTGGTTCGATGCCCACATCGACACAATCGCTTCGGCATACTCCCTCCGCGCACACGCCTTGACTTCTGCTCTCGACGCCGAGCTCGGCAACTTGGTCGAGTACACCTCACCCACCGGCGGAATGTTCTGCTGGGTGCGACTGCGCGGGGTCGACACCAGCGAACTCCTGAGTGTCGCACTGTCGTACGGCGTGGCGTACGTTCCGGGTTCGGCATTCGCCGTCGATGCCGACCTCGGCGACAGCGCGCGACTCAGCTTCGCAACCCTACAACCCGATGCACTTCGCGAAGCAGTTCAAAGACTCCGCACAGCTACCGACCACGTGGTCGGGCGTCGTAAATCTTCCGCTGCCCGCTGAGATCTGAACATTGGTCCGACGTTTCACCGTCGCCCCAACCACGTGTGTCCAACCACGTCTGCCCCGCCACCATGGTGTGGTGGCGGGATGCAGACGGGTTGCGGCACAACCGGATTCGACGGTTCGCCCGGTTCGTCGGGCTTGTGTGTCGGCCGGGTTGGCACGTCGGTCAGGTGACGCGCCGGTCAGGTGACACAGCGGTCAGGCGGTGTCGGCCAAGGGTGGGTCGACGCCTCCGGGTGGGTCGACGTCGCCGAGCCTAGCCGGCCAGCTGTGCTTCGGCGGCAGCTTTCGTCTGAGCCGACACCTCACCAGGGATCGCTTCCAACACCTCCACCACCGCCCGCACATGCGCGCCGGCGACCCGACCGTCGGCGACGTAGCCGGCCAACGTCGGACACGCGGGCGCCAGGCGGTCACCGCAGATCGTGGTGAACGAGCCGGTCGCCGCGATCACCCGATACCGGGCGGCCGGGTCACCACTATGCAGACGCTGTCCCATGAAGTTGCGAATATCGCGGAAACCCAACGAGTGGGGCAGATCCCGGTCAGAGGCTTCCACGATCAAACGATCCGTCACCGCACCCGCCGTCCGCAACGCCAGCCGTTCGGCCTCAATCGTGGCTTCCACCAGCACGTCATCAGACACCAACGACACATCCACCGTCGCCAACTCATCCAACACCACAGCCAAACGCGACAGTTTCTCCGCCACCACCGCATCCGCCGACCCCACCACAGCAGCAGCCAAAGCCGAAGGCGCGCCCTCGTTTCCACCGTTGCTGTTCACGTGCCGCCACCCCCGCCCCGCGTCGTATCGAATATGTGTTCTACACTACCCGACAATTCAGACAACGTCGAGGAAATTCTCGAACACACGATCGGACTGTGGATAGTCACCGCAACACGCGTTATGAACACTGAGTTCGCTTGTGCGACAACGTGAATCGCAACATCGAGTCTGCCGATCAGTTGATCGAGGACTCCTCAAACGCTTGAAAGCTTCCGTCGGATTGCCACGAGTCAGAACGCCGGCATCGCGGTCCCGAGGTATTCCTCACTGCCGCAACAACATTCGCTGACCTGCACTGGTCACGCATAGAACGAGACCCCTTCGACGCGTCGTCGAAGGGGTCTCGTTCAAGCAGTAGAAGTGTCAGCTCAGGAGAACTTCGCCTTCAGCTTTTCGACGCGCTCTTCGTGCTTTTCCTTCTTCTCGGCCTTCTTCTCGTCGTGGAGCTTCTTACGAGCGGCCTCGGCTGCGGCCTCAGCGGCATCCTGCTGAGCCTCGAGCTCGGAGAGAACCTCGTCGAGCGGGCGACGCACGATGGCACCGTCGTACTTGGTCACCAGAGCGTCGAGCGCTGCGGTGTCGGCCTCGTCGGTCTGCGCGAGGATGGCATTACCGCCGGGGCGAACGGTCTTGCCGAACTCCGTGATCGCGTCGTCGAGGTCGTCAGAACGGCTGGCGTCGACCAGCGCGCCGCCTGCGGCACCGAGGCCAAATCCGAGCAGAACACCAAGGGCCCACCGAGCACGCCGATCAGCATCCCGATCAAGGAGCCACCGACCGTGGCGTCGCCGGACTTCACGTCGCCGCCCTCGGTGATCGTCAGATGACCCGCGTCGTCACGCTGCACGATGGCCGCGGAGACCAGCCCGACCGATGAGCCGGAGTTGGTGATGGTGTTGTACACCTCGTAGGTCGTTGAGTTCTCCGGGAAACTGATCGCTACGACATATTCGGTCATGCCCTGCCTTCCATTTCACAGTTGTACGACTCGTCCCCCCCACGGACGGAACCGTCGGCCCCGCATTTACACCGAAGCGTGCATCCGTAACGGTGGGGTGTGGATGCCCGACGTCAGAAGTGTGACCGTCCCATCACCACGCGTGATTTTTTCGCACTGGCGGCCGTAAGGTCCTTGCGCATCAACGGTTTGTTCACCTTCTCGGTGAAGGTCTCGATCAGCGGTCCGGTAAAGAATGCGGTGACCACAGTGCCCGCACCGATCGTGCCGTGGAAGATCACTGCGAGCACGACAAAGACCAAGTCTTGACATGTTCGCACTGCCCGATACGGCATTTTCGAGTGGTCGACGATGATCGGCGCAACCGCGTCGTAGGGCGAATTACCAAGTGCCGAAGTCATATACAGCGATGCGCCGTAACAGAAGAAAGTGATTCCAATGGCGAACATGACCATCTTCTGCCATGCCGCGGGATTGTCGGAAAAGTACGGATCGAGCCACGTGCTGAACCACTGCACGAAGTAGCCGACCAGAACATGTTCATGATCGATCCGATTCCGATGTACTGGCGACCCCACAGCAGCATAGGAATGAAAAGAACTGCGTTGCTGATCAACTGGTAGGTACCGAGGTCGATCCCAAGCGTGTTGCTGATGCCGATGTTCGCCGCGGTGTACGGGTCGACGCCAACCTGGCCGACGCGCAGCACCGCCGATCCCAGAGAGAGGACCGCGATGCCCACCAGAGCCCAGAAGATGCGCCGGACGTAGTAGCCGTCGAGCAGCGTCGAGTCCGACGGGGTCGTCGACTCGTCGGATCGGTCAGAGTGTGTGTCGTCCCGACTGTCGTCTGGTCCGGTCATCGCTGAACGTCACCGCCTCGGTCACAGGCCCCCTGACAACAAGTGATACCAAGGGTGCCACCAAAACGACAGCGATCGGGCGATTTCGGGCCTTTGTGCTCTCGCGTCGCGTCGTCGCAACGTGTTTGAGATCTACGTGTGTGAGATCTAGGTCCGTGAGATCTGAGTCTGTGAGATCCACGACCGTTCCAGCGACTACCGAGAACGACTATTCACTTGCCTTGCCGAGCAGCGAGTCGAGCCATCCGGTGCCGTTGAGAATCCCGTCCACAGGCACGCCGCCGGAGAGCACCGTCGGTGTGGCGACCTGTCCCCCTGTGGCCTTGGCCAGTTGATTCTCTGACTCCTCTGCCGCCTTCTCCCCCTCGGCGACCTTGGCCCCATCGGCGATGCATTTCTGCGTCACCGCGTTGGCGCCCTGCTCGGCCGCGACCTTCGCCAGGTCGGAGTTCGACTTATCGGAGTCGCCACCTTCCTTCGGCTGATCTGCGAACAGCGCGGTGTGGAACTTGAAGAAGACCTCTTTATTCTCCCCTGCGCCAACACATTGCAGGGCGCCGGCCGCACGACTCGAGTAGCTGCCTGACGCCGACTGACGATTGAGGAAGTTCAACATGTGGTAGCGAACTCGAAGCCTGCCCGCATCGACGGCGCTCACAATCGCCTGACCCGACTGCTCCTCGAACTGCTTGCACACCGGGCACATGAAGTCCTCGAAGACATCGATCGTCGTCTTCGCGTCGGCAGCTCCGATGATCAACGCGGCGTTGGAGTTGAGGACCTGCTCGTTCGCCGTTCCCCCGTGGTCGCGGTTGCGGTTCCACAGCACGCCGCCGACGACCAGAGCGATCACCACCACAACCGCGATTCCCAACAACACATACGTCGAAGTGCTCGACGTCGAGCGAGGTTGGTGTTTCGACGTCGATGCGGGTGGCTTGCGCCTGTCAGTCACAGATCATCCTTCGTGTGGTCGCCGTGCCTCCTACGGAGCGGGTGCACAACACCGGTCAGCAGCGTGGCACCACGGGCGAGCCTAACGCACCGGTGATCCACCACAGCACCGTCGAGTCATGACAAGCACCATCGAGTCACGACAAGGCGGCGTCGACGACCTCCTGCGCCTGCTCCTGCACCCTCGCGAGGTGCTCGACGCCCTTGAACGATTCGGCATAGATCTTGTACTTGTCTTCGGTACCCGACGGCCGCGCGGCAAACCAGGCGTCAGCGGTGGTGACCTTCACGCCGCCGATCGGCGCATTGTTGCCCGGCGCTTTCGTCATGACCGCGGTGATCGGGTCACCGGCGAGATCGGTGGCAGTGATCTGATCAGCAGACAGATTCGCAAGCACCGCCTTCTGTTCGCGGGTGGCGGGCGCATCCGTTCTGGCGTAAGCGGATTCGCCGTACTCCGCAGCCAGCTCGCGGTAGCGCTCCGACGGAGTTTTACCAGTCACCGCAAGGATCTCCGATGCCAGCAGCGCCATGATGATGCCGTCCTTGTCGGTCGACCACGGACCGCCGTCGAACGTGAGAAACGACGCGCCTGCACTCTCTTCGCCGCCGAACGCGATGCTGCCGTCGAGCAGGCCGTCGACGAACCATTTGAACCCCACCGGTACCTCGATGAGCTTCCTGCCGATGCCCGCGACGACCCGGTCGATGAGACTCGAACTCACCAGAGTCTTGCCGACCGCGGCGTCAGGCGACCAGCTCGACCGATGCGTGTACAGGTAGTCGATCGCAACTGCCAGATAGTGATTGGGGTTCATCAACCCGCCGTCGGGGGTGACGATGCCGTGGCGGTCGGCGTCTGTGTCGTTACCCGTGGCGATGTCGTAGGAATCACGCGACTCAATGAGCGAGGCCATCGCGTCCGGCGACGAACAGTCCATCCGGATCTGACCGTCCGTGTCGAGCGTCATGAACGAAAACGTCGGGTCCACAGTCGGATTCACGACGGTGAGCTTGTCGAGGTTGTACCGGAACCCGATGGCGGCCCAATAGCCGACCGACGCACCGCCGAGTGGGTCGGCGCCGATGTGAATCCCCGCGTTGCGGATCGCCTCGAGGTCGACGACCGATGCCAGGCCGTCGGTGTAATTCATGACGAACGAATAGTCGTGTACCAATTCGTCGCGTCGGGCTTTCTCGAACGGAATGCGTTTGACCCCATCGAGTTTCGCCGTCAGCAATTCGTTGGCACGGTTGGCGACCCACGATGTGATCGTCGTATCGGCGGGGCCACCTGTCGGCGGATCGTATTTGAAGCCGCCGTCACGCGGTGGGTTGTGTGATGGAGTGACGACGATGCCGTCTGATTGCACGCCGGGATTGGCAGCGTTGAACCTGAGGATTGCGCGACTGACAGCGGGGGTCGGCGTGTAGGTATCGCCTTCGGCGGTGTAGACGGTCACCCCGTTGGCCACCAGTACTTCAAGTGCCGACTTCCACGCCGGAACCGACAGAGCGTGAGTATCGAATCCGATGAACAACGGGCCGGTGATACCCGCGCCTGCGCGGTACTCGACGATCGCCTGGGTGATCGCGAGGATGTGCGCTTCGTTGAATGCGGAGTCGAGGCTCGACCCCCTGTGCCCCGAGGTACCGAAGACGACCCGTTGCCCGGGATCGTCCGGATCCGGCACCTTGTCGTAATAGGCACCGACAACGGCGTCGACGTCGATGAGGTCTTCGGGCTGAGCCGGAGTGCCGGCACGTGGGGAAGCCATAGTCCTAGATTGTGCCCGAAACACGGCGCCGCCGTCAGTCCCCTGTTCCACCGGCGTCATGCTGGAGTCGATGAACCCGCGACTGAATGTGCTCGTCCTGCCCGGAGGCACCGACAACAGCTACCGCCCGTTCCGAGCGACCCAGGGAACAGCGCTGAGGATGTACCCATTCACCTGGTCGATACGGGCGAGGTTCGGCAGCGCCGTCGACGTGCGGCAGGTGCGCTACCGCGTGTACGGGTGGAACGGCGGTCAGGCAAGCCCCCTTCCGTATGCGCGGGCAGCGCTCGATTCGATCACTCGCGACAACCCCGACGTTCCCGTCGTCCTCATCGGACACTCGATGGGCGGGCGCGTGGCGGCGCATCTCGGCGCCGACCCACGGGTCACCGACATACTCGCGCTGGCCCCCTGGTGGCAGCATCGCGACTGGCGCCACATCCGTCGAGGCGTGCGCGTGCGCGCCATCCATGGCGACGCCGACACCCTCACGTCACCACGGCGTACCGCCGAAGGCATCGCCGAACTGCGCGCCGCCGGTTACGACGCCACGTTCGTCTCGGTGCCGGGTGGGCGGCACGCGATGCTCGACCATGTCTCACTGTGGCAGCGTTCAGCGCTCGACGTCGTCGGTCGTGCACTCGCCGAAGACACCTGATTTTCACCGGCTATCGCGGAAGTCCGTTGCGCGCCACACACCGGGCATCGCCTACCTGTTCCACGCGGTACCGTGTGCGCATGCCAAGGGCAGGTAGGCGGAAAACGACGTCGGAGAGCAGAATTCTCGATGCGACATCGGCAATTCTGGAAACCGGCGAGCACTACGCCGACATCCCCGTCGAACGCATCCTCGAGGTCGCCGAGGTCTCCCGATCAACGTTCTATCAGT
>NZ_LZMO01000094.1:0-3116 GCF_001665715.1 Gordonia sp. 852002-10350_SCH5691597 | reverse complement strand
GCCCAACCGGATACGAACGCCATGATGATGATTGCCGCGAGCGACGTGGTGAATCCGACGCCGATCGGGATCAGTCCACGGATCAGTGCGTTACCGAGTTCGTCGATGTCGTCGCCGGTGCGGGTCAGCAGATCGCCACGTCGCAATGTGACCGAGTACGCGGGCGAACCGGTGGCCAACGCCAGGTACAGCCGTTCCCGCGCTGTCGCCATACCGCCGAGCGCCAGATCATGTGTCGCCAGCCGCTCCAGGTAGCGGAACAGACCGCGCGAGATACCCAGCGCGCGTACCGCGGTGATCGCGACCGACAGAAACAACACAGGCGGCATCTGCCAGGCGCGCGTGATCAGCCACGCAGACAGCGCGGCCAAGCCCAACGCCGCCAGCGCACCGGCGACCCCGAGCAACAACGACCGCGCAACCGGCTTCCACCTCAGATCGAGGAAACCCAATGCACGCACAAGCGGATCGCTGCGCCAGCCGGTCTTGTTGTCAGCCAACGCCGATCACCTCCGGAAATTCGACGATGCTGTCGGCATAGGCACGCGCAACCGGACGATGCGCGACGACGACCACCGTGTCGCCTGCCCACGCACGCCGTGCGATCGCACCGAGCACCGACGCTTCCGACGCCGCGTCGAGATGAGCCGTCGGCTCGTCGAGCAACAACAGCGGCGCCGGTGACGCCAACGCCCGTGTCAACGCGAGGCGTTGACGCTGGCCCGCAGACAGACCGACACCGCCCGCTCCGAGTACGGTGTCGAGTCCATTCGGTAGGGATCGCACCACGTCGTCGAAACCTGTTGCCGTGGAGGCCGCTTCGAATGATTCCGGCGCCAACTGCCCGAAGAGTGCGAGATTCTCGGCGACGGTCCCCGGCACGATGACCGGTTGTTGCGGAAGCCAGATCACCTGCTCGTGGTAGGCAGTCGGTTCGAGTTCTGCGACCGGGATCGAGCCGACCAGTACCGACCCGTCGTCGGGTGCGATCAGGCCGAGCATGGTCGCGACGGCCGTCGACTTACCGGCGCCGTTCGGGCCGGTGAATAGCGTGAACTGTCCGGGTTCGATGGTGGTCGTCAGACCGTAAGGCGCCCAGCCGTCACGCCCGTGGACGCCGACATCGAGAAGCCGGATCGGTTCTCCCGCAACGGTGCACGTGCGCGTTCGACGAGACGTCGACGGTGCCGTGACATCGCCGGAATCGATCAGCTCCAGCACCTCGTTCGCCGCTGCGACCCCATCGGCCGAATTGTGGAACTGCGCACCCACCTGGCGTAGCGGCAGATATGCCTCGGGCGCGAGGATGAGCGCGAAGACGCCGGCGTACAGGCTCATATCGCCGAACACCAGCCGCAATCCGATGCCCACCGCGACCAACGCGACACACAGCGTCGCCAAGAACTCGAGCACACCACCGGAGAGAAACGCCACCCGCAGCCCGGACATGGTGCTGCGCTTGTGTTCTCGACCCAGCTCGGCGACGCGTTCCGCCGGCGCCTTCGCGCGATTGAGTGCACGCAACGTCGGCAGACCTGCGATCAGGTCGAGCACTTGCGAATTCAGCGTGCTCATCGTCTTGAGCTTGCGCTCGGTACGATCCCGGGTCATCAGTCCGATGAGGATCATGAACAACGGGATGAGCGGCAGCGTGATGATGATGATCAACGCCGACGGCCAGTCGGCCAATCCGATCACCACCACGACGGTCGGGGTCACCAGCACCGTCACGATCAATGCCGGGACGTAGCCCGACAGGTACGGCCCCAGCGCGTCGAGTCCTCGCAGCAGGACCGTCGTCGCATGTTCCCTGCGCCGCAACAACTCTCGCGTCGGGGTGCGGTCGGGATCGGTCAACACACGCAGCGATCGCGCACGCAGCTCCGCAATGGTCGACGCCGACGCACGGTGCGCGTACCGGTCATGCGCGTACGACATGATCACGCGAACCGCCAACGCGCAGGCCAGAATCCACAGATGCGTCGACTGTGCCGAGATCGACCTGCGGGCCGGGTCGACGATGATCTCCGACAGGATCGACGCCGTCATCGCTGCGGCGACAAGCATCGCGACAGTGGTGATCGACGCCGAGATCGCGGTCACCGCAACGTAGCGGCGGGTCGACGGCGAGTACTTGAGCAGACGAGGATCGAGAGGCGGACCCCCACGACGCTTTGCGCCCGACGCCGCTGGGGCACCCCGGCTATCGGCCGGGGCGCCCACCGGGCTTACTCCCACGCCTTCAGCGACGACAACCCGATCGACTCAGGGATCTGGTCAACCGACAGGCGCTTGCGGAACACCCAGTACGTCCAGGCCTGGTACGCGATCACGATCGGCGTGACGACCACCGCGGCGATCGTCATCACCGTGAGCGTGTAGTCGCTCGACGCCGTGTTCTCGACGGTCAGGTTGAACGCCGAATCGGTCGTCGACGGGAGCACATTCGGGAACAGGCACGCGAAGAGCGAGGCAACCGTGCCAGCGATGGCAATCGCGTTGGCGGTGAACGCGATTCCCTCCCGTTCGGCCTGCGTGGCGATCACCATGACGACCGCTGCGACGGCCGCGATCAACACCGGAATCCACGTCCAGCCGTTGCCGTAGGCGAACTGCGTCCACAGCAGGAAGACTGCCGCGACGACCAGCGTCGGAATGGCGAGTACCTTGGCGTACTTCTTCGAATCCTCTTCCAGCACACCACCGGTCTTGAGACTGAGGAAGATCGCGCCGTGGGTGAGGAACACAAGCAGCGTCGTGAGCCCACCCAGCAGGCCATAGGGGTTGAGAAGGTTGAAGAACCCGCCCGTGTACTGGTGCGCCTCGTCGATCGGCAGACCACGAACGACGTTGGCGAACGCGACGCCCCACAGAATCGCTGGAATCCACGAGCCGAGTCCGATACCGATGTCGCACCACTGCCGCCACTTGGGATTGTTGATCTTGCCGCGCCATTCGATCGAGACGACACGTGCGATCAGGCCGACGAGGATGAGGAACAGCGGCAGGTACAGGGCAGAGAACATGGTTGCGTACCAGCCGCCGAACGCAGCGAACAGCGCGCCGCCCGCAGTCAACAACCACACTTCGTTGCCGTCCCACACCGGCCCGATCGT
>NZ_LZMO01000093.1:0-27047 GCF_001665715.1 Gordonia sp. 852002-10350_SCH5691597 | reverse complement strand
TCGCAGCGGTGCTCGACGAACCGGCCTCGCCATCGCCGCACGGTACCTCGGTTGAGGCCGAGTCGTTGTGCCACTTCAGTATTCGACCCGCCATCAGCGGCAGCGAGAACGATTCGTGATCGCATCGCCAAACCCGAGGCCGTCGTTCGCCGACGCGCCCACCCTTCGAGCTCACGGCGCTCGTCATCGGTCAGAACAATATCCACTGCTCGCGGACCCCGGGTTGCCATTCCCCAGTCTATCAACCGAATGACAATTAATGACTCAGGACACTAGGAGAGCGGCGCCATCCCCCTCCGAGCGCTCGTCCGGCGGGCAGTACGGTCGCTGGTGTGAGCTCCCCACTGATCAAAGGGTCCAAGACAGCGCTGGTAGATCGCACCTATCGGATCCGCATCCGCGGCAGCGGGCCGACGATCGACGTATCGGCGGTGCTGCTGGGTGCCAGCGGCCGGGTCCGTACCGATGACGATTTCGTCTTTTTCAACAATCCGCAGGCGCCGGGCGTGCGTTTGGTGTCCGACGACGAGATCGACGTCGACCTCGGCGCCGTGGCGGCTGACGTCGACCGCATCGTCATCGTGGGCAGCACCGAAGCCCAGGGCGCAACGTTCGGCCAGAGCGGCCAGTTCAGCGCGGCGGTGACATCGGAGTCGCAAGACCTCTCCTTCATGCCCGGTGCGCTCACCAGCGAGACCGTGGTGCAGATCGCGGCCTTCTACCGCCGTGGGACGGACTGGAAACTCGACGCCATCGGCCAAGGCTACGACCGAGGGTTGGCCGCACTGGCCACCGAGTTCGGGATCTCTGTCGATGAGCCCGCCGCCGATACGGCGAGTCCCACAACAGCACCGAGCGTCCCAGCCGCTGTGCATGCCCCATCGGCACCCGCGCCCACTTCGCAGCCGCCCGCCGCGTCGGCCATCAACATGACGAAAGTGTCGGTGTCGCTGACGAAAGACAGCGCTGACAAGACCGCGCGCATCGACCTGCGTAAGAGCAAGGGCGATCCGAACTGGGTGCTGACCGTGGGTCTCGAATGGGATGGCCGCGGCGCGTCATATGACCGCAAGGGAAATGTGAAGCGTTACGGCACAGGCGATCTGGACGTCTACTTCTTTTGTCGCAACGAGGAGACCAACGAGTTCGTCGTCATCAGTGGCGAAGCCGGACACCAGGGCGATCTCGGCGTGTGGCCGTTCATGCATCACCTCGGTGACAGTCTCGGCCCCGGGGCAGGCAACAAGCCTGCCACCGAACAGGTTCGGGTGCGTCCGACGGAGAATGGCGATCTGCTGGTCAACGTCTATCAGAGCGTCGACAACGGAACTGGCGCCATCGACGAGTTCGGCAGGCCCCGCGTCGCGATCCGGTACGGGCGTGCCGGTCACGACGGTCTGCCCGGACCTGACGCCGACGAAATCCTTGTCTACGTCGGCAACAGTGCCGATTCCTACTGGGCCACCGTCGCCCACATCGACGTGCTCGACGGAGTTCTCACCGTCGACGGCGAAACCCGCTACAGCGCACACAAGAGTGAAGCCATGCCCGGACTCAGCAGCACCGGTGCGTGGGTTCAAGAGCCGTCCGGCGGACCCGTCGGCCGGAGCAAAGCCAAAAACCACGGGCAGGGTCTGACCCTGTACAGCGGACTCTGTGAGAAGTAGTTCGGTACTCACCAGACCGGCAGAGCCGCGATCCACCTGACCGGCCAAGCGGTCAACGCATCGGTAGGATCAGCATCCATGTCAGTCGATGCGTCCGCAGGCCATGGTGGCGCCAACGATAGAGACAAAGTCCACTATCTCGCCGGGCTCGATCTGCACGGCCGCAAGGTGGTTGTCGTCGGCGGTGGGTCGGTTGCGCAGCGTCGACTTCCGAATCTGGTGGCCGCCGGCGCCCGGGTCGAGGTTGTGGCTGTTGACCCGACGCCCGCCGTCGAGTCGTTTCCCGGGGTCGTCGTGCACAAACGTGCATACGTCGACGGCGATCTCGACGGAGCCTGGTACGCGATGGCGTGTACCGACGATCCTGGCGTGAATGCAGCCGTGGTCGCGGAGGCGGAGCGTCGGCACACGTTCTGTGTGCGGGCCGACGAAGCGCGGTGGGGCAGTGCCGTCACCCCGGCCTCCGGTCGGCATCGCGACGTGCAGTTCGGGGTGTTGGCGAGCGGCGATCACAGGCTGTCGGCGGCGTTGCGCGCCGCGATCTCACGGGCACTGGCCGACGGCTCACTCGACGTCGACGAGCAGCCGCACCCGCCGGGCGTCGCGCTAGTCGGTGGTGGCCCAGGCGACCCCGACCTCATCACCGTGCGCGGCCTCAAACTGCTGATGGCTGCCGACGTCGTCGTCGCGGATCGGTTGGCGCCACCGGAGCTCTTGGCCTCGCTCGGTCCGCAGGTGGAGATCATCGACGCCGCGAAGGTGCCCTACGGGCGAGCCATGAAACAGGAGGCCATCAACGACGTCCTCACCTCGAAGGCGAAAGAGGGCAAGTTCGTCGTGCGATTCAAGGGCGGCGATCCGTATGTCTACGGTCGCGGCTTCGAAGAGTTGCAGGCGTGCGTGGCCGCGGGCGTGCCGGTGACCGTGGTCCCCGGTATCACCAGCCCGATCTCCGTGCCGAGTTCCGCAGGCATCCCCGTGACCCATCGCGGAGTCACGCACGAGGTGGTGATCGCCTCGGGGCACGTCCGGCCCGGGCACCCAGATTCGCTGATCGACTGGTCGGTGCTCGCACAGCTACGCGGAACGCTGGTGCTGATGATGGCTGTGGAACGAGTCGACGTCTTCGCCGACGCGCTCCTGGCGGGCGGCAAGCCCGGCGACACCCCTGTCGCGATGATCGAGAACGGATCACTGCCCACCCAACGCCTCATCCGCACCGACCTCTCCCACGCAGGCGAGACCGCGGCGCGCGAAGGACTAAAGCCGCCCGCGATCGTCGTGATCGGTGACGTAGCGGGATTCGACGATGCGGATGCCGTTGCGGCGTTCGGTGATCTCGACGGAGCTCGATCAGCGGCCGAAGGCGGGGCTCGATCAGCGGCCGAAGGCGGGGCTCGATCAGCGGCCGAAGGCGGGGCTCGATCAGCGGCTGGAGGCGAGGCTCGATAGGCGGCTGGAGGCGAGGCTCGATAGGCGGCAGGCGTCTGGTGGGTGCTGCATCCCGTCGAGTGGGCTTTGTCTCGCGCCGTACAGCGGCTATCCGCCAACGAGAATTGGCACATACGCGCGGGGGCGCGGTAGCGTCGAACCCTATGTCGTCGTCACCTGGGCAAGCACACCGGCTGGATTTCGCGGCCGGGGCGTCGGACACCGACAATCAGTACCGGCCGGTGTTCGGGCTCGCGATCCTCGTGCTGTCGGGAATGCAGTTGCTGATGGTGCTCGACGGAACGGTCGCCGCGCTGGCGCTGCCGAAGATCCGTGAGTCGCTGCAACTCTCGGAGTCGGGTGCGAACTGGATCATCAGCAGCTATGTCCTGGCATTCGGCGGGTTGATGCTCCTCGGTGGCCGACTCGGTGACGCGTTCGGACGCAAGCGCATGTTCGTGATCGGCGTCGCAGCCTTCACCCTGACCTCACTGCTGTGCGGCCTGGCCTGGGATGAAACGAGTCTCATCGTCGGACGTGCCCTGCAGGGTGCCTCGGCAGCCGTCGCTGCGCCGACCGCGATGGCTCTGGTCGCCACGACGTTCGCGCCAGGTAAACCACGCAGTCAGGCGTTCGCGATCTACGCGGCGATGACCGGTATCGGTTCTGTCGCGGGTCTGATCCTCGGTGGTGTGCTGACCCAGCTCTCGTGGCGTCTCGTCTTCCTGATCAACGTCCCGATCGGACTGCTTGTCGCAGTCGGCGCCTACTTTGTCTTGCGCGAATCCCAGGGCGTGCGACTCTCTCTCGACCTACCGGGAGCCGTGCTCGCGACGTTGGGATGCTCACTGCTGGTGCTCGCGGTGAACGAGGGGCCCAACGGTTGGGGCCGTCCGATCGTCATCGGCTCGTTCATCCTCGGTGGTCTCGCGCTCGTGGCGTTCGTCATAGTCGAGCGCCGTGCGAGCAACCCGATCCTGCCGTTCGTTCTGTTCGACAACGCGAGTCGTGTCGCCGCTTTGGTCGCCATCTTCTTCGCCAGCATGATCATGATGTGTATGGCGGTCTTCATCTCCCTCTACCTGCAGGGGATCTTGAAGTACACCCCCGTTCAGAGTGGTCTCGCAGTGGTGCCGTTCGCGTTCGGCCTGGGTATCGCCGCGGCGATCGCGTCGAAGCTCGCGCTGCACGTCCAGCCGCGGTGGCTGGTGCTGTGCGGTGGCGCGATCATTCTGGGCGGCTGCGTCTACGCGGCGTCGATTGCGCCGAAGGCTCCCGCGTACTTCCCGAGCATCCTCATCCCTGTCGTGGTGATCGGTGTGGGTGTCGGTTTTGCTGTGATCCCGCTGACGCTTTCGGTTGTCGCGGGCGTCGGGCCGAACGAGATCGGGCCGCTCACAGCGCTGGCGCAGGTCGCACAGAACCTCGGCGGTGCGATCGGGTTGGTCGCGGTCGGGGCGCTCGTGACGTCTCGCGCGCTGTCGCTCGGCGGCACCACCGCGCCCGTGGAGTCGATGAACAAGGCGCAACTCGCCGCTCAGGCCAACGGCTACGGCCTGGCCTTTGCCTGTTGCGCGGGTATCGCGGTGATCGCCGCGATCGTCGTATTGTTCATGCGGTTCACGCCGGAGCAGGTTGCCGAGGGCCAGGCGGCGCAGGAAGCCGCCGATGCCGGACTCGACCCCGACATCGCGCAGACGACGCAGCACGACTGACCTCGATCACGTGGCATCCCACAACCGCTGGTAGTAGTTCATGTGGTCCTGGTCGACGTCGACGCCGTATGCAGCGACGAGCGGTTTCTCCCAGCCGGGGCCGTAGTTCCACCGCGTACTCATCGCCGCCACGGCGATGTCGGCCCACCGATCTGCGACGCCGAGACTGCCAAGATCGACGTACGCCGTCACCTGTCCAGGGTCTGACAGCAGGAAGTTGGGGCAGCACGCGTCGCCGTGACAGACAACCGCGCGGTCGATCGCGGGGGCATCTGTGGCCTCGAGTCGGACGTCGATGCCACGCGACCGAGCGTCGGAAATGCGTTCGGCGGGCGACCACGTCCACGGACACCAGTCGGTGGGCAGCGTGTCGTGTAGACGGCGAAGACCTCGACCGAGTGCCGGGACGCTGATCTCGGGGTGTTCGAGCCACGGTGTGAACACCGCCGATATTCCCGGCGCAGCGGCCGTCAGCATCCACTCCGCGCTCTCGTCGTATCCGGCGTCGAGCACTGCGGGGCAAGTGACGAACTGCGCCGCCCACGAGAGTCGGTGAGCTTCAGCGCGCAGGGAGATCTCGTCGGTTGGTGGTTGCCATTTCAGCTACCGGGCGGATAGGCCTTCGCCGAGTCGGTAGGTGATGCCACCGACATCGTTGAGCCAGACCGGTGTGATCGGATCGCCGCCGGAATGCGACACGACAACGTCGGGAAATTCGTGCGCAGGGACGGCAGAGGTCATCGGATCAATGTCAGTCGGTCAGTACGACGATCTCGTTGGGTCGGGGGATCTCGACGCGCTGCCCCGCGTCGGACAGCACGGCGGCGAGGGCGTTGATGTCGCGGACGTTTCGGCGCGTTCGTACCAGTTCGCGAGCCATAAGCCCCTTGTAGTGCTTGTTGAAGTGGCTCACCACTTTTCGGGTGCCGTCGGGCGCCTCCGTCATCACCGTGGCGGTGACCGCACCGGAGACGGGCCCTAGCTGCTGGTAGATGCCCGAGCGCAGGTCGACGACGAAATCGTCCACCGCGTCGAGCGTGTTCGAGAGAGCAGCCTTCCACGCCGAGGTGAGCGTGCCGAAGCCGGGGAGTGTGGATCCGCCCGAGAGGCGGTAGGCGGGTATCCGGTCGCCGGCCCGGATGACCCCGAACAGCGCCGACCCGATCGCGAGGCGTTCTGCCGCTTTCGTTTTGCCCGCGCGGGTCAGTGATCGGTGGTCGAGGGCGTCGTAGAGCACGCCGGTGTAGCGCTCGATGGCAGGGCGGGTCGGTGAGAGCCAGAGGTCGGCGTTGCGGTCGACCTCGGCGAGCTGTGTCTTGCCGAGACCGAGTGCCTTCACGCTCGCGTCGAGATCGCTCGCGAGGTCGACGACGGCGTCGGCGATCTGTTTGCGCACGGGATTGAGTTCGGTGAACGAGAGTGTGTCGAGGTCGAGTGGGGCGCCGGAACCCCCGTCGGACTTGGTTTCCGAGGGCGGGAGGATGACGAGCACGTCGAACACTGTATCCGGCCACGTGGACGGGACCGAAAAGCGCGTGCGGTGGCCGACTAGACTGATCGACCGTGATCACACGGATGTCGACGCTGTTCCTGCGTACGCTGCGCGATGACCCGGCAGACGCCGAGGTTCCCAGCCACAAGCTGCTTGTTCGCGCTGGATATGTTCGGCGTGTCGCGCCGGGCGTGTACAGCTGGCTCCCCCTGGGGCTACGGGTACTCAGGGCGGTCGAGAACATCGTGCGCGAGGAGATGAACTCGATTGGCGCGCAGGAGATCCTGCTGCCCGCGCTGTTGCCGCGTGAACCGTACGAGACGACTGCCCGCTGGACCGAGTACGGCGACAACCTCTTTCGTGTGAAGGACCGCAAGGGCACCGACATGCTCCTCGGTCCGACGCACGAGGAGATCTTCGCGCAGCTGGTCAAGAGCGAGTACTCGTCGTACAAGGATCTGCCGGTCATCCTGTATCAGATCCAGACCAAGTACCGCGACGAGGAACGTCCGCGCGCAGGCATCCTGCGTGGGCGCGAGTTCGTGATGAAGGACTCGTACTCGTTCGACCTCGACGACGACGGACTCAAGGCCTCCTACATCGCGCACCGTGACGCCTACCAGCGCATCTTCGCGCGCCTCGCGGTGCGATACGTGATCGTCGCCGCGACGTCCGGCGCGATGGGCGGCAGTGCCTCGGAGGAGTTCCTCGCCGAGAGCGAGGTCGGCGAGGACACGTTCGTGCGCTGCCTGGAGTCGGGATACGCGGCCAACGTCGAGGCCGTCGTCACGCCTGCACCCGAACCGATTCCGTTCGATGGACTCGCGGAGGCGCAGGTGCACGAGACCCCTGACACCACCACCATCGAGACGCTCGTCGCGTGGGCCAACGACGCCCTCGACGGGACGTTCGACGCCGCGGACACACTCAAGAACGTCATGGTCAAGGTTCGCGAACCCGGAGGTGAGTGGGAGTTGCTCGGCATCGGGGTGCCGGGCAACCGCGAGGTCGACGTCAAGCGGCTCGAGGCGTCGCTGGAGCCTGCAGAAGTCGAGCTGCTGACCGAGGCCGACTTCGCGGCCAACTCGTTCCTGGTGAAGGGCTACATCGGACCGAAAGCCTTGCAGGAGAACGGCGTCCGCTATCTCGTCGATCCGCGCGTGGTCGACGGCACGGCGTGGATCACCGGTGCCGACCAGCCCAACCGGCACGTCGTCGGACTCGTGGCCGGGCGCGACTTCACGGCGGACGGGACCATTGAGGCGGCCGAAATCCTCGACGGCGACCTCTCGCCGGACGGCAAGGGACCGCTGGTGGCCGCGAAGGGCATCGAGATCGGTCACATCTTCCAGCTGGGCCAGAAGTACACCAACGCCTTCGAGGTGGATGTACTCGGCGAAAGCGGAAAGCCGGTCCGCCTGACCATGGGGTCCTACGGCGTGGGCGTGTCGCGGCTTGTCGCGGTGATCGCCGAACAGCAGCACGACGACAAGGGGCTGCGCTGGCCCGCCGAGGTCGCGCCCTACGACGTGCATCTGGTGATCGCCAACAAGGACGAGGCCGCGATCGGCGGCGCGACGTCGCTGGCCGAGGAGCTCGACGCCGAGGGCCTCGACGTCCTGCTCGACGACCGCAAGTCGTCGCCCGGCGTGAAGTTCAAGGACGCCGAACTGCTCGGCATGCCTACCGTCGTCGTGGTGGGCCGCGGCTACGCCAACGGCGTCGTCGAGGTCCGCGACCGCTTCACCGGCGAGAGCGCAGAGGTGCCGGTCGACAACGCGGTGTCGGCGATTGTCGCTGCGGTGCGCGGATAGCTTCCGGCGGCCGGTCCGGCCACCCGGGCTGTCGGACTCGGCGGACTACCGGACTATTGCGGCTGTCCCGGGAACGGAACGGTCACCGGACTCTCGCGCAATGCTGCGCGCCAGGTGGCCGCGCGCTGCGCGCACTCGGTGAGCTGGTCGACGGCCAGGCGGCGCGCCGATTCGGAGTCGGCACGCTCGAGCGCCGAGCGATATGCCGTGGCGCAGTCATTCTCGGCCGCCAGCGCGGCACGGGCAGCACTCGTCGGGTCAGTGACCTGCACGGGCAGCGTGTACCCGGCGGCCATATCGGGGGGAGTCGCGCCTGCCGCGGTGATGGCGGCGTTGAGTGCGTCGCGTGCCGCACGGTGGGCGGCGATGTAGTCGGCGACAGTGCCGCGTCGAGTCGCGGAGACAAAAGCTGTCGTGACCCCGTACGTGAAGATCGCGGCATTCTCGGCCTGTGTCGCCGTGGCCAATGCGTCGGTTGTTGCGGTCATGCGAGCTGCACCTCCACGAGGGTGGCGACCGAGGCGCTGACCGACCCGGCCAGTCCTGCCGAGTAGCCCTTCAGTGAAATCGCGGCGTCGTGTGCCGCACGCGTCGACGCACGGAGCGACGAGCGTAGCTCGTCGAGCGTTCCCGCTGTCGACGACGATCCCGGTGTGGACGTCTCGGACGCGCCCGCACCGGTGGAGCCGGGCGTCGCGGAGGCCGACGGCGCTGCAGACAACTGGTTCGCGGTGTCGGAGTCGAGGCGTTGGACCTCCTGCGAGAGCGCGGTCGCGTGGGCCTCACGCTGGTCGGCGATCACACCGAGCGCCGCGCTGTAAGTCGGAAGTCGGGGTGCGAGCGAACGAGCTGCCGCAGCGTCGGAGCGGGCAGCCTTGGCCAGGGGGAGCAGGGCGGTGGCGGTGATCTCATTCGGCGTCGGGCCGCTGTCGCATGCGCTCGACGCGCCGATCACGAGTGCTCCGGCGCCGATAGCGAGGCTGCCTCGTAAGACTGTGCGACGATCCACGGCGTCGAGTACATCGGGGGCTGCTGGCTTCACCCGACACATGATGCCAGTCCGGCACACCCGTGGTGCGCGGGCCGCACGGACAACAGGAGGTCCGACGGTCTGCCCGGCGATCGCCAGTAGCCTGCCGGGTCCGAGACCGGTCGCAAGGTGGTCGGGGGAGGGTCGCGGATCGACTAGAATAGGGTGCCGTCGCATGCGGCAGACCAATCGCCGCGACCGCTGACCGGCGTCAATGAACGCACCTGAAGACCGCAACTGAAAGCACTGCGCGGCAAGCGAAGACGAGGAGTGAGGAGAGCAATGAGCATCGATACGCGACAACTCCGTACGCTCGTCGACACCTTTGTCGCCGACCGCGGATTCGACGTCGAAGACGTCGCGATCACCAACGGTGCAGACGGCGACGCGGTCGTCGTGACCGTCGATCGGGATGGGGGAGGTTCGCTCGACGAGCTCGCCGACCTCAGTCGCGAGCTGTCCGACGCCCTCGACGCCGATCCCGCCTACGCCGACATCGACACCCTCGAGGTCACCTCACCCGGCGTCGACAGACCGCTCACAACCGAACGGCAGTGGCGTCGTGCCGCCGGACGCAAGGTACTCATCGATCTCGCAGGCGACGACGGGCCGACCCGTGTCGTCGGCAGGGTCGGACCGCTCCACGACGGCCAGGTCGACATCGTGAGCAACGACCGCGGCCGTTTCCGAGTCCGCACCGTCGAACTCGACGCCGTCACACGTGCTGTGGTCGACGTCGACTTCTCGCGACCGGGAGTCGCCGAGCTGCGATTGTGCGGCCTCGACGACGCGCAGATCGCGCAACGTCGGGACACCGTCAGCTCGTAGCGACCGACCATAGAACTCAACGAACAGCCGAAAACTCCATAGCAGCCGACAAGTGAATAGGAGCGCCCCATGAACATCGACATCAATGCATTGCGCATGATCGAGGCCGACAAGGGAATCTCGATCGACACGGTCATCACCGCCATCGAAACCGCATTGCTCACCGCATACCGCCACACCGACGGATTCGCGCCGCACGCGCGCATCGACGTCAATCGCAAGAGCGGGGCGGTCAGGGTGATGGCACAGGAGGTCGACGAGGACGGCACCGTCGTCCACGAATACGACGACACCCCCGAGGGTTTCGGCCGTATCGCGGCCACCACCGCCCGACAGGTCATCCTGCAGCGTCTGCGTGACGCGGAGAACGAGAAGAACTTCGGCGATTTCGTCACGCACGAAGGCGAGATCGTCGGTGGCGTCGTGCAACAGGACGCCCGCGCCAACGCACGCGGCATGATCGTCGTCCAGATCGGTAGCGACGCCAACAGCGCGGAGGGAATCATCCCGCCCGCCGAGCAGGTGCCCGGCGAGAGCTACAAACACGGCGACCGCATCAAGTGCTACGTCGTCGGCGTCTCGCGTGGTCCACGTGGACCACAGATCACGCTGTCGCGTACCCATCCGAACCTGGTGCGCAAGCTCTTCGCACTCGAGGTACCCGAGATCGAGGATGGCTCGGTCGAGATCGTCGCGGTCGCTCGTGAGGCGGGCCACCGCTCCAAGATCGCCGTGCACACCGGTGTCAGCGGACTCAACGCCAAGGGCGCGTGCATCGGACCGATGGGGCAGCGCGTACGCAACGTGATGAGTGAGTTGTCCGGCGAGAAGATCGACATCATCGACTACGACACCGATCCCGCCGTGTTCGTCGGGAACGCTTTGTCGCCTGCGAAGGTCGTTTCGGTGGAGGTGGTCGACGAGGCACAGAAGGCAGCGCGTGTCGTCGTACCCGACTATCAGCTCTCGCTCGCGATCGGTAAGGAAGGTCAGAACGCACGACTGGCCGCTCGTCTGACGGGGTGGCGAATCGACATCCGCTCCGACGCCGACGACGCTCCCGGCGCACCCGCCGGCCAGTCGGGCGGGCCGGGAGCCGGACGGGCGTGATGAGGTCCGGTTGTCCAGTTCGGCACTCGGCGCGCTAGACTGATCGATGGTCACGCGAATGCGGCCGGCTGCCCCCTGTGGAGTTACTTCCGATGGTGGTGACCGGTCCGGTCGGCGGAACGATTCTTCGCAGAGTCATTCTCCGCAAGGTCCGATCCGTATGTGTCTGGGATGTCGGCAGCGAGCCGGTATCGCAGAGCTGGTCCGTGTCGTCGCCCCTACGGGTGCGAGCGGCCCGAGGATCGTTGTCGACATCGCGAAGACCATGCCTGGGCGAGGTGCGTGGCTGCATCCGGTGGCGGACTGCCTGTCCGCCGCGGTTCGACGCAACGCGTTTGCCCGGGCGCTGAGGAGTCCGGGACTGGTCGTAGACCAGTCCGACCTCAAAGAAGTGCTGTTCACCCGCTCGGGAGACGGCACGGACGAGAGCGGCCCTAACGGGCCAGAACAGGTAGCAGAAGACATGAGCACACCGTGAAGTCACCACGATGAGCACGTATCGGACGTAATCCGAGGCCGTGGCGGGCAAGCCGCTCGGCCTCCAAGTGAGGAGAGCAGTGGCAGGCAAAGCCCGCGTGCATGAACTGGCCAAGGAACTTGGCGTAACGAGCAAGCAAGTGCTCGAACGTCTCAAAGAACAGGGCGAGTTCGTCAAATCCGCGTCGTCGACCGTCGAGGCCCCCGTGGCCCGCCGACTTCGCGAATCCTTCCCCGCAGATAACGGGGGAGCAACCAAGAACGACTCCACGAAGTCGGCAGCACCCAAGCCTGGTGCCGCGGCTCGTGACAACTCTGCTGCGCCCAAGCCCGGCGCAGCTCGCCCCGGCCCCAAGCCGGCAGCTCCGAAACCTGCACCCGCACCGACGCCTGCTGCCGCGCAGTCGGCACCGGCTCCTGCGCCTGCAGCCACCCCGGCACCTGCCGCGCCCACTCCGGCGCCGGCACAGAAGTCGACGCCCGCGGCAGCTCAGGCTTCCGCACCTGCGCCGACGAGTCCACGTCCCGGGCCGAAGCCCGGACCGCGTGCGCCTCGCGTCGGAAACAATCCGTATTCGTCTGCACCCGCACCAGCTCCGCGGCCGGCGGCACCACGTCCCGGACCCGGCCAGGGCGGACCCCGCCCCGGTGGCGGGCGTCCCACGCAGGGCCGACCCGGCCAGGGTGCAGGGCGTCCCGGTCCCGGCGGTGCAGGCGCACGTCCCGCACCGGGTCAGGGCGGACCTCGCCCGAATCCGGGCAACATGCCCCCTCGGCCCAACCCGGGTGCCATGCCCAGTCGTGCAGCACGTCCCGACGCAGGCCGACCAGGCCGCGGCGGTGGACCAGGCGGTCGCAGTGGCGGCGGTGGCGGAGGCTATCGCGGAGGCGCGCCAGGCGGAGCGCCGGGAGGTCCTCCCGGAGGTTTCCGCGGACGCCCCGGTGGCGGCGGTCGCGGTCGTGGCGGCGCAGCCGGAGCGTTCGGACGTCCGGGTGGTGCACCCCGTAAGGGGCGCAAGTCCAAGCGTCAGAAGCGGCAAGAATACGACTCGATGCAGGCTCCGGCCGTCGGTGGCGTCAGGCTGCCGCGCGGCAACGGTGAGACCATTCGTCTCGCCCGCGGCGCTTCGCTGTCCGACTTTGCCGACAAGATCGACGCCAACCCGGCATCGCTGGTCCAGGCGCTGTTCAACCTCGGCGAGATGGTCACGGCGACCGAGTCGGTCAACGACGAGACGCTGGAGCTGCTCGGCTCCGAGATGAACTACAACGTCCAGGTCGTCAGCCCGGAGGACGAAGATCGCGAACTCCTCGAGAGCTTCGATCTCTCCTACGGTGAGGACGAGGGCGGCGAAGAGGATCTCGAACAGCGTCCGCCGGTGGTCACCGTCATGGGTCACGTCGACCACGGCAAGACCCGACTGCTCGACACCATCCGTAAGGAGAACGTGCGCGAGGGCGAGGCCGGTGGCATCACTCAGCACATCGGTGCCTACCAGGTGAACACACACCTCAACGGCGACGATCGACTGATCACGTTCATCGACACCCCTGGTCACGAGGCGTTCACCGCCATGCGTGCCCGCGGTGCCAAGTCGACCGACATCGCGATCCTCGTGGTCGCCGCCGACGACGGCGTCATGCCGCAGACGGTGGAGGCCGTGAACCACGCGCAGGCAGCAGACGTGCCGATCGTGGTCGCGGTCAACAAGATCGACAAGGAAGGCGCCGATCCGTCGAAGATCCGCGGCCAGCTCACCGAGTACGGGCTGATCCCCGAGGAGTACGGCGGCGACACGATGTTCGTCGACATCTCGGCCAAGCAGGGCACCAACATCGAGCAGTTGCTCGAAGCTGTGCTGCTGACCGCCGACGCGTCGCTCGATCTGCGTGCCAACCCCGACATGGACGCTCAGGGTGTCGCCATCGAAGCGCACCTCGATCGTGGTCGCGGACCCGTGGCGACCGTGCTGGTTCAGCGCGGAACGCTGCGTGTCGGCGACTCCGTGGTGGCAGGCGATGCCTATGGTCGTGTGCGACGCATGGTCGACGAGCACGGCGATGACGTCAACGAGGCCCTGCCTTCGCGACCCGTCCAGGTCATCGGCTTCACGTCGGTGCCGGGTGCAGGTGACAACCTGCTCGTCGTCGAAGAAGATCGCACCGCCCGGCAGATCGCCGACCGGCGCAACGCGCGCAAGCGCAACGCGCTGGCCGCACGTAGCCGCAAGCGGATCAGCCTGGAGGACCTGGATTCGGCGCTGAAGGAAACCAGCCAGCTGAACCTGATCCTCAAGGGCGACAACGCAGGTACCGTCGAGGCGCTCGAAGAGGCGCTGCTCGGTATCGACATGGGCGACGAGGTGTCCCTGCGCGTCATCGACCGTGGTGTCGGTGGCGTGACGGAGACCAACGTCAACCTGGCTGCGGCGTCGGATGCGATCATCATCGGCTTCAACGTCCGTGCGGAGGGCAAGGCCACAGAGCTCGCCAACCGCGAGGGCGTCGACATTCGGTACTACTCGGTGATCTACCAGGCCATCGATGAGATCGAGAGTGCGCTCAAGGGCATGCTCAAGCCGATCTACGAAGAGGTGGAGCTCGGCCGCGCCGAGATCCGCGCCATCTTCAAGAGCTCGAAGGTCGGCAACATCGCCGGTTGCTTGGTGCAGTCAGGCCTCATCCGCCGCAACGCCAAGGCTCGTCTGCTTCGCGACAACGTCGTGGTTGCCGAGAATCTCACGATCTCGTCGCTGCGACGCGAGAAGGACGACGTCACCGAGGTTCGCGAAGGCTACGAATGTGGTCTCACGCTGACGTACAGCGACATCAAGGTCGACGACGTCATCGAGAGCTACGAGTTGCAGGAGAAGCCGCGCGACTGACGCGCGGATCGTCGAACACGCTCCCCTTTCGGGGTCTGAGGGCACTTGGTGCCTGACGGCCCCGGAAGGGGAGTACGTTCCTCACTCACAGTGCGTGCTTCGATTCTGGAGGAAGGACACCCCATGGCTGACCCGGCACGGGCACAGCGAATGGCCAAACGGATCTCGTCGATCGTGGCGTCGTCGATCGCCCACGACATCAAGGACCCGCGGCTGGCCCACGTGACGATCACCGATACCAAGGTGACCAACGACCTGCATGATGCGACGGTCTTCTACACGGTCATGGGCGAATCGATCGATGCCGAACCCGACTACGAGGCCGCTGCCGCGGGACTCGCCAAGGCGACCGGAATTCTCCGCTCGAAGGTCGGCGCCGGAACCGGCGTGCGCTTCACCCCGACGTTGACTTTCGTCCTCGACACCGTTCCCGATGCCGCGCGCCACATGGAAGAGCTGGTGGCGCGCGCACGCGCCAATGACGAACTCGTCGCGCGCCAGGCGAAGGAAGCGCAACCCGCCGGTGACCCAGACCCGTATCGAAGCAAGGACGAAGACGGCGAGGACGGTTCACGCGAGTGACCACTGCCTCCCCTGCGGCGATCGCAGATGTCCTCGGCGGGGCGTCGGCGGTGACAATCCTCTGCCATGTCCGACCCGACGCCGACACCATTGGTAGCGGACTCGCGCTGGGACTTGCGTTGACGACACGAGGCCTCGACGTCGAGGTCTCCTATCCCGGTCCCGAGAGCCTGCCCGTGGCCCTGCGTGACCTGCCAGGGGTGCGGGAGCTACTCGTCGAACCGGACGCACTCAAGGGTCACGACGTGACCGTGTCGGTCGACGCCGCCGGACCTGATCGGCTCGGCGATCTGGCCGCGGTCTTTCAGGGCGCGGTCACGTCGGTCGTCGTCGATCACCACATGTCCAACGGAGGCTTCGGTGACCTCGACTTCGTCGACCCCGAGGCGGACTGCACCGCGGTGCTGGTCCTGCGACTCATCGACGAACTCGACGTTCCGTTGAACGCCGACATCGCGACGTGTCTGTACGCGGGTCTCGCAACAGATACCGGATCGTTCAAATGGGCGCGCCCCGACTCGTTTCGGGTCGCGGCGCGACTACTCGACAGCGGAGTCGACGGTCGGCGGTGGAGTCGGGCGCTGTTCGACACTCACCCCTTCTCGTGGCTGTCGATGGTGGCCGGGGTGTTGGCATCGGCGACGTTCATCCCGGACGCAGCCGACGGTGCGGGACTCGTCTACGCCGTCGTCGATCACGACGCGATGGCCGGCATGAGCTGGGAAGAGTCCGAAAGCATCATCGACATCGTGCGAACCACGGCAGGCGCCGAGATCGCGGCGGTGTTCAAGGAGATCGAACCGTCGAGTTGGACGGTCTCGTTGCGGTCGAAGGCATCGGTCGATCTGGTTCCGATCGCGCGTGCACTCGGCGGCGGTGGGCATCGACACGCCTCCGGGTACAGCGATATCGGGAGTGCGCAGGAGGTCGTCGACCGGCTGGTGGGGTTGCTCTGACCGAGCCCGCCCGACAGGCTGACGCCGGGGCGACCGCCCCGGACACGGGGATACGCCGCATCGCGGTGTTGTCGGTGTCGGCGCTTGCGGTGCTGACCGCGCCGCCGCTGTATCTACTCCTCGACCTCGCCGTCGTGGGGCGCCTCGGCGGCGACGAACTGGCCGCGCTCGGCGTCGGCGCTCTGGTGCTCTCGGTGATCAGCACCCAGCTCACCTTCCTCTCGTACGGGACAACAGCGCGGTCGGCTCGGCGCTTCGGTGCGGGCGACCGCGCGGGAGCGGTGGGAGAGGGCGTGCAGGCGACGTGGATCGCGCTCGGCGTTGGTGCGGTGATCGTCGCCGTGATCTATCCGCTGGCGCCGTGGGTGATGCGACTCATGGTCGGCACCTCGGGTCCGGATGCGAGTCACGTTGCGGCGGAAGCAACTTCGTGGTTGCGAATCGCATGCTTCGGCGTGCCACTCATTCTCGTATCAATGGCGGGCAACGGCTGGATGCGTGGCGTCCAGGAGACCCGTCGACCGGTCGTGTACGTCGTGGTCGGCTTGTCGATCGGGGCCGTGCTGTTGGTGGGGTTTGTCCACGGGCTGTGGTTCTTCCCGCGGCTCGGTTTGCAGGGCAGCGCAATTGCCAACGTCGTCGGGCAATCGATTACCGGTCTACTGTTCGCGACGCGACTCCTGCGCGAAGTGCTCCCCGAGGGCGGGCGCCGCGCGCTGCGTCCTCGGTGGGCGGTGATCAAAGCCCAACTCGTGATGGCGCGCGACCTCGTGGCGCGCAGCCTCTCGTTCCAGGTGTGCTTCCTCTCGGCGGCTGCCGTCGCGGCCCGCTTCGGGGTGTCCGCCGTCGCTGCTCATCAGCTGACACTTCAACTGTGGGAGTTCATGTCGCTGTTCCTCGACTCGGTGGCCATTGCGGCTCAAGCGTTGGTCGGCGCCGCGCTCGGGGCGGGTGCGATCACAGCGGCTCAGAACGTGGCTCGCAGGGTGACCGTCGTGTCGGTGGTGGCTGCGTCGGCAATGGCAGGGGTCTTCGCCATCGGCGCCGGCGTGCTGCCGAGACTGTTCACGAGCGATGCCAGGGTGCTCGACGCGATCGGCACGCCCTGGTGGTTCTTCGTCGCCATGCTGCCGATCGCGGGAGTCGTGTTCGCGCTCGACGGTGTGCTCCTGGGCAGCGGCGACGCCGCGTACCTACGAACTGCGACGTTGGTGGCCGCGCTCGTCGGATTCCTACCGCTGATCTGGCTGTCTCTGGCGTTCGACTGGGGATTGGCCGGCATTTGGACGGGTCTCGTGGTGTTCATGGTGATTCGCATGCTGACCGTCGTGTGGCGAATCAGGTCGGGACGGTGGCAGCGCGTCGGCCGCGAGAGGCACTGACGTCCCGTGTCCGGTCGATCAGTGGGGTGGCCACCCGCCGGGCTGACTCGGCGGCGCGGCCGGGTGCGGATAAGGACTGGTGGCGTTGGAGCCGGGTGCAGGAGATGTGCCGCCCGACGGAAACACCTCGGCCTGCGGATATCCGTTACGCTGGGGGTACGGGCCGGGCTGCTGTCGGGAGCGTCCGCGGACGGCGAGTCCGAGCCCATCGCAGGCCCACACGCACATGATGGCCAGAACGGCGAGGCCGAAGAACACGAGGGTGTCGAGAAGCGACGCCCACAGGTACGAGTGTGGATAGCTGATCGACTGTTCGGCCCACCCGCCGAGGCCGCATACGGCAACCGCCGGGATGATCCCGAGGAACGCGATGAACGTTCGCCTGCGCGCGAGCGACCAACCCGCGGCGACACCGAACAGGCACAGAGCATTCCCCGCGGTGAACCACGTCGTGAACTCGGCGTCCGTCCAGCCCGAATAGAGGTCGGGACCGATAACCAGAAACAGGCCGTCGAGTCCGCGCTGCAGACCGAGAAAACCCAGGGCTACGAGGGGGCCGAGGATTCGCTGCGGTGTCGATCGGCCCCAGATGCCCAGAACGCACACGTACAGCAGGATCAAGACGCTGAGGCCGCTGAATGACCACCAGTCGAACAGCTTGAACCGATAGATGGCGTACTCCACGGCGAAATACAGCACAGCGAATACCAGCGCGATCCCCGCGCTCACCAGTGTTTGTGCCCACCACGGACCGCGATCGCCAAGGGGCCGACGGGATGTGGGGCGCCCGGGGTAGGGCGGGTAGGCAACCGGCTGCGACGGGTTCGGGTACACGAGCGCATCGTGCCATATCCGGTCCCGTCTCCCTTGACGGGACCGCCGTGTGGGCCGACGCTAACTCGGAGCTGCGCTGATCGTCGGAGTCGTGGGCCTACGTCGAGACGACGACCCGAGCACATCGACAACCCATATGCTGAGCAATGAGACCGTCACGAAGACCAGGATGAGCACGGCGTCGGCGACAAATGATAGCCAGTTCGACTGGATAGGCAGTTTGATTCCGCTCGACCCCGCCCACGGTGAGTACCCGAAGGGTCCCACAGGTAGTGAATTCAGATTCAACGGTGTGATCGACACCGCTGAGAACACCTCGATCACGAGGAAGAAGGGCACCACGATCATCAGACCGGCCCAGCTGCCTGGACTGCGTCGACGCGAGATCGTCCACCCTATGATCACCGCGAAGTAGAAGAGGAATCCCGCGAGAAACGACAGAAAGAACATGACGTTCGGATCGGTCGCGAACCCATGCAGTTCGATGACCACTCCGCCCCGAGACGATCCGCCCACGGTGACATAGGAACTAGCCAGGACCGCGGCGATGACCCGCTGGACGGCGAACATCACGGTGACGGTGAGTCCGGCGGCAACAGCACGTCGACGGGTGCGTGCTGCGACGACGACGATCACGGTGAAAACGATCATCACCGCCGTCGTGGCCGCGTAGCCGACCCCTCGCCGAGAGCCATCGGTCGATGCCGGCGTCCATCGGCCCACGAACACGACGTAGAGCACGATGAACCAGACAATCGCCAATCCGACGAGGAGGATAGTGGTGATCAGTGCCTGCGTCGCCGGAGATCCCCGATTGCCGGGGCGTGTCCGATTGCCGGGGCGTGCACCCGGGGTGTTCTGGGGAGGTACGAACCCGGCCGGGCCGGTGAATCTCGCGTAGTTGTCGGCCACGTCAGGCATGCTCTCATATGCCCGGTCGCCGACCTTGCTGCGCTGTCCGGGTGCGCCGGAGGTCGGGCATGCCAGCAATCTGGCACGATGGATCCTCGTGGCTACACTCTGGGCGATCAGCGATCTTCATGTCGCACACCGCGGCAACGAGAGCATCGTCGACCAGATCCGACCGTCAGCTCCCGACGACTGGCTGATCGTCGCGGGCGACGTGTCCGAACGCACCGACGACATCATCGACACCTTGCGCCGCCTCAAGGCACGTTTCGACACCGTGATCTGGGTGCCGGGCAATCACGAGCTCTACACCACCGCCAAGGACCCGCTGCAGATCTTCGGTGTCGCGCGCTACGACTACCTCGTCCAGGCGTGTCGCGACATCGGGGTGGTCACGCCGGAAGACATCTACCCTCTGTTCGACGCAGGCGATGGCAGCGAGCCCGTCCGCGTCGTACCCATGTTCCTGCTCTACGACTACACGTTCCGTCCGGAGGGCACCTCGACGGCGCTGCAGGCGCTCGCTGTCGCGCGGGAACGCAACGTGGTGGCGACAGATGAGTTCTTGCTGTCCGCCGAGCCGTACCCGACCCGCGACGCATGGGGAAGAGCCCGCATCGAGTCGACGCGCAAGCGCCTCGAGGCGCTCGACCCGTCGGAGAAGACCATCCTGATCAATCACTGGCCGCTGCGGCGCGAACCGACCGACGCGTTGTTCTATCCCGAGTTCGCGCTGTGGTGCGGCAGCGAACTCACCGCCGACTGGCACACGCGGTTCAACGCCGCGTGCAGCGTCTATGGACATCTGCACATTCCACGCACCACCTGGTATGACGATGTGCGGTTCGAGGAGGTGTCGGTCGGATATCCGCGCGAGTGGAAACGGCGCGGCCTCCCCGAGCCTCTGCTACGCCAAATTGCACCCGATCCCGGTGTGCGCGAACAGGATTTACCCGATCACGGCGCGCGCTTCAACCTGCCGCCCGATTATGCCGAGCGTGCCCGCGAATTCGCCGAACGGGTGGCGCAGCGTCGAGCACAGCGAAGCTCGAGTAAGGGAAGCTCGGGTCAGGAGGGCGACCAGTGATCGAACGACTTCTGCCACCCGGCGTTGCCTCCGCCGAATCCTTCGGCGACCCACCGGGTCTCGAGCCGATGCCCGCCGAGGAATCGCTGATCTCACGTGCCGTCGAGAAACGTCGTCGGGAATTCATCACGGCGCGTCATTGCGCCCGTCAGGCGCTCGGCCAGCTCGGCATCGAGCCGACGCCGATCATGCGGGGCGACAAGGGAATGCCGTTGTGGCCGAACCAGATCGTCGGAAGCCTGACGCATTGCGACGGATATCGTGCCGCGATCGTCGCGTACGCGATGGGCGTCAGGACACTGGGAATCGACGCCGAGCCGCATGACGTGCTGCCCGACGGCGTGCTCGAGCACACCAGCATTCATGCCGAACGCGATGTCATCGCGCAGCGGCCGTCGGGACTGCACTGGGATCGACTTCTGTTTTGCGCCAAAGAGACAACCTACAAGGCGTGGTTTCCGCTGACCCAGCGTTGGCTCGGCTTCGAGGATGCCCACATCACGTTCGAGCAGACAGCGGAGAATATGGGGACCTTTCGCTCCCGAATCCTGATCGACGGCTCGGTGATCGACGGGGGAACACCGATCACGGAGTTCTCCGGACGCTGGCTGGTCGACGACGGCTACATCACCACGACGATCGTGATGAGCTGACGTGGCTGACTCATCGATCGAGAACGCCGGATTGGTCATCGTCGACAAGAACGAGGGCATCACCAGTCACGATGTGGTCTCTCGTTGCCGAAAGCTGTTCAACACCAGACGAGTTGGTCATGCGGGCACACTCGATCCGATGGCGACCGGCGTGCTCGTGGTCGGTGTCGAGCGGGCGACAAAACTGCTGGGATTGCTCGCGCTGACCACCAAGTCGTACACCGCCACCATCCGCCTCGGAGCCGCAACCGACAGCGACGACCGCATGGGCGAGATCATCTCGAGCGCCGACGCATCGTCGATCACCGACGAACAGATCGCCGCGACGGTCGCGACACTCACCGGCGATATCGAGCAGGTGCCTGCCAAGGTCAGCGCCATCAAGGTCGACGGTAAGCGCGCGCATGCGTTGGCCCGGACCGGTGAGGAGTTCGAACTCGCCGCGAGGCCGGTCACCGTCTCACGATTCGACGTGTTGGCCCGCCGCGACGAGGGGGAGTTCGTCGACCTCGACGTCGTCGTCGACTGTTCCGCAGGAACCTACATCCGCTCTCTCGCACGCGATCTCGGCGCCGCGCTCGGAGTCGGGGGACACCTGACCGCACTGCGGCGAACCGCGGTGGGGCCGTTCACGCTCGAACACGCACGAACACTCGAACAGTTGGCGGAGCGCCCCGAGCTCAGTCTCACGATCGACGAGGCGGCACTGATCTCGTTCCCGCACCGCGACATCGACGACGACGAGGCCGAATCCATCAGTCAGGGACGGTGGTTGACCCCAATCGGACGCAAGGGCATCTACGTGGTCGTCGACCCCGCTGGGCAGGCCATAGCGTTGGTGCAGGAAAAGGGGCGTCGGGCGAGCTCTGTGATGGTCGTCCGGCCGGCAACTCTGCGATAGCGGCGACGCGGGACCCTCGACGCCGTCAGTGCTCGGCGACGAGGAAGATTGCGCGAGCGGCGATGTCGCCGAGCACGATCGGCTCGGCGCCGTCGATCGAGATCGAGATCGTGCCGGCGAACGGGCGTTTCTCGGAGACGTGGACCACGCAGTCCAAGGCGACTCCGAGTTGGTCGAAGTAGCGGAGCACCTCGGGATCGGTGTCGGAGATCCGTGCGATTCTGCCGCCCTCGCCGGTGTCGAGGTCGGCGAGTGAGAACGCCTCTGGGGCAGGTATCGAGCCGTCGACACGGGGGATCGGATCGCCGTGGGGATCGCGGTCGGGATGGCCGAGTTTGGTGTCGAGACGTGCCATGAAGCGGTCGGACATCGCGTGCTCGAGGACCTCGGCCTCGTCGTGCACCTCATCCCACCCGTAGCCGAGTTCGCGGACGAGGAACGTCTCGATCAGGCGGTGGCGCCGCACCATCAGCACCGCGGCCGCTCGACCCTCGTCGGTGAGGGTGACCGCGCCGTACCGCTCGTGGGAGACGAGACCCTGATCGGCGAGCTTGCGGATGGCCTCCGACGCCGTCGACGCCGACACACCCATCTTGTCGGCGAGCATCTTGGTGGTCACCTTGACCTCGGCCCACTCCTGGCTGGTCCAGATGACTTTGAGGTAGTCCTGGGTGACTGTCGACAACTCGGCCACGGACGTGTCAGGACCGGCAGCTCGGGTTTGAGGCATGAAACGAGCTTAGCCCCGCCTACCCACGCCGAAGCCCCGTGGCCGACCGAAGCGACGCCATCGCGGGGTCGACAACTGTCGTTGGTGTGAGGGCATGCCGCGATTCACTGTGCGGACGTGCGTGATTCACGATGCGCGCTCTGATCGGCGTCGAGCGGGCGCGGGTGCTGGTTCACCGGCGTCGGTCGCCGTAGGCTGGTCGGCGTGTTGCGATGGCGAGGTCTGGACGAGGTGCCCGCGGATTGGGGCAGGTGTGTGGTCACCATCGGCGTGTTCGACGGTGTCCACCGAGGACATGCGCAGTTGATCCACGCCGCGACCTCCGCTGCGGCCGAGCGCGGCATTCCGTCGGTGTTGATGACGTTCGACCCGCACCCCGCCGAGGTGGTCCGCCCCGGAACGCACCCACCACAGTTGACGACGCTGACTCGTCGGGCCGAGTTGGCCGAGGAGTTGGGGATCGACGTGTTCTGCGTGATGCCGTTCACCCCTGAATTGGCGTCGCGGTCGCCGAAGGACTTCGCGCACAACGTTCTCGTCGAGAGTCTGCACGCCGCTGAAGTGGTGGTCGGTGCAAATTTCACGTTCGGGAAGAAGGCTGCGGGCAACGTCGAGAAGCTCACGGAACTCGGGCAGCGTTTCGGATTCGAGGTGCAGGCCATCTCACTGTTCGGCGAGCACGCGGTGACCTACTCGTCGACCTACATCCGCTCGTGCGTTGCGGCGGGCGACGTCGAGCGCGCGGCGGAAGCACTCGGACGACCCCACCGTGTCGAGGGCGTGGTGGTTCGTGGTGACGGACGTGGGCGCGAATTGGGTTATCCCACAGCCAATGTCGCACCCCCGATGTACGCGGCCATTCCGGCTGACGGGGTGTACGCCGCGTGGTTCACGGTCCTCGGGCCCGGACCGGTTGTGGGCCAGGTGATTCCGGGCGAGAGCTACCAGGCCGCTGTGTCGGTGGGTACCAACCCGACGTTCTCCGGGCGTACGCGGACTGTCGAGGCATTCGTCCTCGACACCACGGCCGACCTCTACGGTCAGCACGTCGCCGTCGACTTCGTCGACAGAATCCGCGGCATGGAGAACTTCGACAGCATCGACGATCTGCTGACCGCGATGAGCGGAGACGTCGACAAGACCCGAGGCATTCTCGCCGCGAACCAGAGCGGTTCGTAAGTCCAGAGCGCCGGGTGAAACACAGGGTGGTCCGTGCGACCGGGCGCGATTTGGGCTGGGACCTGCGTGGTTGGTAACCTGACATGTCGGTGCCGCTGCAGTCCGCGGTGGCGCACCGAATCAGCGTTGACGATCCCGGGTGGGATTGCCGCTGGTCACAGATGACGCGGGACTGAAATACAGGAGTATCTCCATGGCATTGACTGCCGAGCAGAAGAAAGAAATCCTCACCGAGTACGGCCTCCACGAGACCGACACCGGCTCACCCGAGGCTCAGGTCGCGCTGCTGACCAAGCGCATCACCGACCTCACCGAGCACCTCAAGGAGCACAAGCACGATCACCACAGCCGTCGTGGTCTGCTGCTGCTCGTCGGCCGTCGCCGTCGCCTGCTCAAGTACGTCGCCAAGGTCGACATCGCACGCTACCGCTCGCTGATCGAGCGCCTCGGCCTGCGTCGCTGAGCGACCCTGAGCCGCGGTCGCTGAGCGACACACGAACTAAACGGACCGGTCGTCTCCCACGTGGAGGTGGCCGGTTCGTCGTTTTTCGGTGTTGTCTTTCGGTGTCGTCGTTTCCTGGTCTCAGGGGCCACGATGATAGGCTGACAAGCGGAACGTTGCAGATTTGTGTGCTCACACACATGTCGCAGAGTCAGATCGGTCCTCGGTAGTGGCCGCCGGAATCGCCAGATGATTCCGGCCGCTTCGATCGAAGGCCGTCTGAGCACCCACGGGTCGCACCAGGGCGACCCTGGCATGCAGTGGCCATTTCGCGCGATGTTCTGGGCCGGTAGTGGCGCTACGCGCGCCCCGGTGCGCGAGTTCATTCGCGCAGTTCATCGGGAGCGCACGTCAGTCTGTCGCTCCTGGTCCCAATCCGCATATTCGGGTCGCTATGAGCGGCCACCACCACGGTCGCGTCGAATGCGACCGGCACGAAGGGATTCATAGCCCACATGACAGATGTCACCACCACTGAGGTCGTCGAGGAGTTCGACGACGCGATCACCGAGGCAACCGCCGTCATCGACAACGGCAGCTTCGGCACCCGCACCATCCGGTTCGAAACCGGACGTCTCGCCCTGCAGGCGGCCGGTTCGGTAACCGCCTACCTCGACGACGAGACCATGCTGCTGTCGACGACAGCGGCGTCGAAGCACCCCAAGGAGCACTTCGACTTCTTCCCCCTCACCGTCGACGTCGAAGAGCGCATGTACGCCGCGGGACGCATCCCCGGGTCGTTCTTCCGCCGTGAGGGCCGTCCGTCGACCGATGCCATCCTGACCTGCCGTCTGATCGACCGTCCGCTTCGTCCGTCGTTCGTCGACGGTCTGCGCAACGAGATCCAGGTTGTCGTCACCGTCCTGAGCCTCGACCCCAAGGACCTGTACGACGTTGTCGCGATCAACGCGGCATCGGCGTCGACCCAGCTCGCGGGCCTGCCGTTCTCCGGCCCCGTCGGTGGCGTGCGTGTCGCACTCATCCCGACCGAGGAGAACAAGGCAGGCCAGTGGGTCGCGTTCCCGACCGTCGAGCAGCTCGAAGGTGCCGTCTTCGACATGGTCGTCGCCGGCCGCATCGTCGGAGAAGGCGATGACGCCGACGTCGCGATCATGATGGTCGAGGCCGAGGCAACCGACAACGTCATCGACATCGTCGCTGGCGGCGCGCAGGCACCGACCGAGGCCATCGTCGCCGAGGGCCTCGAGGCTGCCAAGCCGTTCATCGCTCGTCTGTGTGAGGCGCAGAAGTCGCTCGCCGCGGCCGCTGCCAAGGAGACCGGACAGTTCCCGCTCTTCCCGGCGTACGAGTCCGACGTCTACGACGCCGTCTCGGCTGCTGCCACCGAGCGTCTCTCGCAGATCCTCACCATCCCGGGCAAGCAGGAGCGCGACGAGAAGACCGACGAGCTCAAGGCCGACATCCTCGCCTCGCTCGGCGAGCAGTTCGAGGGTCGTGAGAAGGAGATCGGCGCGGCATACCGCTCGGTCACCAAGAAGCTCGTGCGCCAGCGCATCCTGACCGACCACTTCCGCATCGACGGTCGTGGCATCACTGACATCCGGTCGCTCTCGGCCGAGGTTGCCGTGATCCCGCGTGCCCACGGTTCGGCACTGTTCGAGCGCGGCGAGACCCAGATCCTCGGTGTCACCACACTTGACATGGTCAAGATGGCGCAGCAGATCGACTCGCTCGGACCCGAGACGTCGAAGCGCTACATGCATCACTACAACTTCCCGCCGTACTCGACCGGTGAGACCGGTCGCGTCGGATCGCCCAAGCGTCGCGAGATCGGCCACGGCGCGCTCGCCGAGCGTGCCCTCGTGCCCGTGATCCCGAGCGTCGAGGACTTCCCGTACGCGATCCGTCAGGTGTCGGAAGCGTTGAGCTCCAACGGTTCCACCTCGATGGGTTCGGTCTGTGCGTCGACCATGTCGCTGCTCAATGCCGGTGTGCCGCTGCGCGCTCCGGTCGCGGGTATCGCGATGGGCCTCGTGTCCGACACCGTCGACGGCGAGACCCGCTACGTCGCGCTCACCGACATCCTCGGTGCCGAAGATGCCTTCGGCGACATGGACTTCAAGGTCGCGGGCACCAAGGACTTCGTCACGGCGCTTCAGCTCGACACCAAGCTCGACGGCATTCCGTCGAAGGTGCTTGCCGGTGCATTGAGCCAGGCCAAGGACGCGCGTCTGACCATTCTGGATGTGATGGCCGAGGCCATCGACGAGCCCGACGAGATGAGCCCGTACGCCCCGCGGATCACCACCATCAAGATCCCGATGGACAAGATCGGCGAGCTGATCGGCCCCAAGGGCAAGACGATCAACGGCATCACCGAGGACACCGGCGCCAACATCTCGATCGAGGACGACGGCACCGTGTTCATCGGTGCTGCCGACGGCGTGTCGGCACAGGCCGCGATCGACAAGGTCAACGCGATCGCCAACCCGCAGCTGCCCAAGGTGGGCGAGCGCTTCCTGGGCACCGTGGTGAAGACCACCGCCTTCGGCGCGTTCGTGTCGTTGCTGCCTGGTCGCGACGGTCTGGTGCACATCAGCAAGCTCGGTAAGGGCAAGCGCATCAACAAGGTTGAGGATGTCGTCAAGGTCGGCGACAAGCTCCAGGTCGAGATCGCCGACATCGACGAGCGTGGCAAGATCAGCCTCGTCCCGGTCGACGACAGCGACAAGTCCGGCAGCGATGCGGAGAAGTCCGACGACAAGGCTTCGGCAGACGCCTGATCTGCTGACGCCGCGGCGCTCGCCGCGAGAACTCGACGGCCCGTCGTCCACAATGAAGTGGACGCCGGGCCGCCGTCGTCCGTAAGGACACGTTCATATGTTCGCGAGAAGTTCGGTGAGGGGGAGCGACCCAGGGGGG
>NZ_LZMO01000092.1:0-2619 GCF_001665715.1 Gordonia sp. 852002-10350_SCH5691597 | reverse complement strand
GAATTCGAGACCATCATCAACCACGAGGCCCCTCAGGCCGCGTGACTAACCCTGTCACCTATCCGTGCACCAGGCCCGACTTCAGTGCTGCTATAGAAAATATTCGCGTGTAAGCGATAACTCGTCCCGAGCCTTATCTACCAGGCGCAAGGCTCTACGGATTTCACGTCGGGTCACTCGGGCATTACGAGGCGAAGCAGCCCCCCGTATCGTCGACAACTCGTCCGCCAGGCGTGATGCCCTCTCAAGAGCCGTCCTGGCAGCTACCAGTTCGGATCGCAATTCTCCTGCCTGGATGCCTGTTTGGCGCTTCCAGTCGCCGAATCCTTCTGGTGTAGTAATACGACTCGGTGGCGACGTCCTGTTGCGACGCCACCGAGTCCTATGAACGGTTATCACGGGGTTAGCCTCAGTGGGCTATACGTGGACACATGCCCGTCCGCGATTGACGTACACGTTGTTTGGCTTGTGTTCCCACAACGTCGCACAGACCCAGCCGCTTCCATGTCCGTATCCTACCGCTCCCGGCCGGCCATTCGTCGGCCCATTAATACTCAGATTGGGTCCTGTGATCTGAAAGTGTCCATACGTATTACTGAACGCGCACCCATTCGCTGGGATACCTGCGATCGCCTGATAGCCACTACTTCCAGTGTTCACCACTAGCCTCGGGCTTTCATGCTGATTTCGTGTCGTAAACGAAGATTGGTGCCCTGACCTGGGATAATTCGACTTGCGAAGGTCCGAATATCTCATGATCGAGGAGCACCAATCTGGTGAGTAAGTCTACGTCGCCGTATCCGCAGTTGTCCGCTGATGGGTCGGGAACCGGGATCGTGTCGCATGCTGGGGCCACAGTGTTGCTGCGTGCTGCGGAGAAAACGCGTCTGACCACAGCATTGTCCGATGCGTTGATGCCGTGGCGTAAGCCTTTGGCCACTCATGATCCGGGCAAGATCCTGCTGGATCTGGCGGTCGCGGTCGCGATCGGCGGTGACTGTCTGGCCGACATCAACCAACTGCGAGCCGATCCGGCGGTGTTTGGGCAGATCGCTTCTGATCCGACGGTGTCACGACTGATCGCCACCCTGGCTGCTGATGCGCCGGCAGTACTGACCGCGATCGCTTCGGGTCGTGCGCGCGCCCGAACCCGGGCGTGGCACTGCGCTGGCGATACCGCTCCCGACCATGGTCGCGACGCGCACGATCCGCTGGTCATCGACTTGGATGCGACGTTGGTGACCGCACATTCGGAGAAAGAACACGCGGCCCCAACCTATAAGCGTGGCTTCGGTTTTCACCCCTTGTGTGCGTTCGTTGATCATGGCAGTGCCGGGACTGGTGAACCCCTGGCGATCGAGTTGCGGGCCGGTAATGCCGGGGCCAACACCGCCGCCGACCACATCACCGTCACCGCCCACGCGCTGGCACAGCTACCGCAGGTCAGCGGGTATCGGGTCGGTAAAACGGTGCTGGTGCGTACCGACTCGGCCGGCGGCACCCACGACTTCCTGAACTACCTGCACAAGCGGCGGCTGGCGTATTCGGTCGGGTTCGGCCTGACCGAGCCGATCGCCGAGGCCATCGACGGTCTCTCACCCCAGGTGTGGACACCGGCCTACGACGCCGACGGTACCGAACGCGACGGGGCGTGGGTGGCCGAGTTGACCGGTGTCCTCGACCTGAGTACCTGGCCCGACGGTATGCGGGTGATCGTGCGTAAAGAGAAACCCCATCCCGGCGCCCAGCTACGCTTCACCGACCGAGATGGTTTGCGGTTGACCGCATTTGCCACCAACACTGTTCGTGGTCAACTCGCCGACCTCGAACTACGACATCGCCGACGAGCCCGCTGCGAAGACCGCATCCGCACCACCAAAGACTGCGGACTGACCAACCTGCCCCTGCACGGCTTCGACGCCAACCGCATCTGGTGCGTCATCGTCGAAATCGCATGCGAGTTGATCGCCTGGACTCAGATGCTCGCGTTCACCGACACCCAGGCCCGCCGGTGGGAACCCAAACGCCTACGCCACCGCGTGTTCACCATCGCCGCCAAGATCAGCCGCCACGCCCGCCGAACCCGACTGAAGTTGGCCGCCCACGCACCCCACATGACTCTTCTTCTCGACGCAATAGCAAGGCTCACAGCACTTCCCGACCCCGGCTAACCCCACCAGCCGTCCTGACCACCGACTGAAAGGCACACAATTTCGGGGCCGTGAACCCCGACGCCCACCGACGCCTCGGGCGCCTCATCACGGCCCCGGTCCGGAATCCGGTCCTCAGACCACACCATCCGGACCACTCAACGACCGACCGCCACCTCACGAAACTTCGAGGCTAGTGTCCTGAGTCATTAATTGTCATTCGGTTGATAGACTGGGGAATGGCAACCCGGGGTCCGCGAGCAGTGGATGTTGTTCTGACCGATGACGAGCGCCGTGAGCTCGAAGGGTGGGCGCGTCGGCGAACGACGGCCTCGGGTTTGGCGATGCGATCACGAATCGTTCTCGCTGCCGCTGATGGCGGGTCGAATACCGAAGTGGCACAACGACTCGGCCTCAACCGAGGTACCGTGCGGCGCTGGCGAGGCCGGTTCGTCGAGCACCGCTGCGA
>NZ_LZMO01000091.1:0-46217 GCF_001665715.1 Gordonia sp. 852002-10350_SCH5691597 | reverse complement strand
GCCACCGGCGAACGGGTGCGGAAGACCGCACTGGCGATCCTCGACCAGCTCGACACGCTCCAGGTCGGCGACGGCACCCCGCCCGGCCTCGACCGCGACACCCCCAGTCCGCGCACCTCCCGCACCGCTGCGTCTGCGGTGGAGGCGGATCGTCCGCGTGGTGTGCCGGCGCCGGCGCTGGCAGGGCGGGGGCTGTGATGCCCGAGGCGTTCGATGTTCTGGCGGCGCTCATTCGCGTGGATCGCTCCCCAAGCCTGGCGGTGGCGGCGCGGAGTCTTGCGGCGGCTGGCGTGCCCGTGTTCCCGTGCGTCGTCGAGGGGAAGCGTCCGCTGACCCGCCGTGGGTTCCTCGACGCGAGCAGCGACCCGGCACGAGTGGCGGCGTGGTGGTCGCGCACCCCGAGCGCGAACATCGGCATCCCGACAGGAGCGGCATCCGGCGTGGTCGTCGTCGATGTCGATGTCCACGGCCCCCACGATGGCCGCGCTGCATATCGGCGCGCCACCCAAGAGGGGTTCCTTGATGGGGCGGGGCTGCTGGTGCGCACACCGACCGGTGGCGCGCACGTGTACTTCCCGGCAACACCTGGCCGGGAGCAGCGGTCGTGGCAGGCAGCCACTGCGGGTGTCGATTTTCGGGGCGACGGCGGCTACATCATCGCTCCGCCTTCCCGGCGAATCATCGACGGCAACGTCCGCCGCTACGAGGTCGCCGACATCGCCGCTCACTCGGTCGGCACCGTGGATGCGGCCCGGCTGCGGGACTTCATCGATCCGCGTCCCGTCGCTCCACCACGCGCGAGCAGCGGCTCGATGGATGTGGATTCTGAGCGGTTGGCGGCCTGGGTCGCTGGACGGGGTGAGGGCGAGCGGAACCGGGGTCTGTTCTGGGCCGCCTGCCGCCTCGCCGAGAACGGCGTCTCGCTCTCGGACGCGCTCGATGCCTTGGGTGTTGCGGCGCAGTCGGCGGGTCTGGGCGATCGCGAGATCACCACGACCGTGCGCTCGGCCTACCGAGCCACCCAGCCCGCGCACGAGGCCACGGCAGGCGGCCAGACCCGGAGCGCGGGGCGGTGGTTCGGTCGCGCGGCGAGCCCACCGTCCGCAGCCTTCGGGAGGGCAGCGCTGTGAGGCGAGAATCGGACGGGCGGCGCTGGGCAGCGATGACAGCGGCCGCGGGGACGGTGTTCATCGCCGCCGGAGCGTTCTGGCTATCGTTCACGTCGTTGGCCGATCTGGCCGCTCGCTCCGGGATCGGGGCTGGGCAGGCGTGGGCGTGGCCGCTGATCGTGGACGGCATCATCGTCGTCGCCACGGTCGCCGTCGTCGCCCTCGCCGGGCAACGCTCGGCCTGGTACCCGTGGGCGCTGCTGGTCGGCGGCGCACTCGTCTCGGTCACGGCAAATGCCATTCACGCCGTCGTCGCCGCAGACGCCGACGTGCCAAGGATGCTCGCGGCCTCGGTCGCCGCAGTGCCGCCCGTCGTTCTGCTGGCCATCACGCACCTGACCGTGATCCTCACCCGCACCACCGACGTCGAATCTGCCGCCGCCGCAAGCGGGGCCGTCACCGTCGAGTCCATGCCAGAGCTGCCCGCTGGCGAGCCGGAGACCACCGGTCGCGATGACGGTGTGGCGGATCGGCGCGCGATGGGGTGGGAGCTGCGAGAGGCGGGCTGGTCGAACAAGCGGATCGCCCGCGAGCTCGGGGTGCATCCCTCGACCGTGGGCCGCTGGTTCGCCGTCGCGCACCTCACTGACACCACCGACACCGCCGCCGAGCGGGAGGAGACCACCCCATGAACACCACCGACAACCCACAGCACATCGATCCCGCGAGGCCCGATCCGGCACGGCTGCTGTCCGAGGAGACGCGGGAGCGCCCCGAGCCCGTCGAGGTGACGAGTACGCCGGAAGCGGTGCGGGCCGCGCAGGTCGCCCGCGACGACAAGCAGCACGCGATCGTTCGCGGGCGGGGCGTGGAGTGGGTGCGCCCCACCGACCTGATCGCCCGGCACTCGGCGCACGCGGCCGGTCGTGGCCTCGACTTTCAGGCCGAGCTAGCACGCCGCACGCGCACCCCGATTGGGGCAGGCTTTCGTCGTCTCGGGGATCGTGCCCGGCGGTTGCCGCCGATCTCGGCGTTCGGACGCAGCACCGCACCGGCGTCGCAGATGTCCCGCCCTGGGGTCTCGATGAGTTGACGGTGGTGACAGGTCATGGCTGCGAAGGCATCGGCATGCGAGACGCGCTCGTGGGAGCGAGTGCGCACCTGCCTGCCAGGAGGTGCCGACACCATGACCACACCAACCCGCACCAGCACGAACACCGCTCCGATGGCCGACGGGGCTGAGGACTTCACCACCGGCGAGGGCCTACGCGCCCTGCTCAACCGCCTCGCCGAGGGCGGCGAGGATGCCTGGGTTCACGACCCGGTAGCCCGCGACCTGATGGAGTTCGCCGCCGACAAGTACCGCGCTCTGGCGAGGAAGCACAAGCTCGACACCTGGGAAGCAGTGACGGCGGCGTTCGACGCGATGCAGAACCGCTCGACCCGCGAGGCCAACGACCCGTGGGCGATCATCACCCACGCCGTGCGGATCACCTGCGTCTACGAGGAACGCGCCCAAGGGCTGCTCTGCTCGGTGCACCAGGCCCGCCGCGCGCACGTCTCGGCGTTCCACGACCCCGAACGATTCTCCGAACGCGATACCGCACTGGCCGACTACCACCCCGCGTTCCACACCACCGACCTGCGTCCCAGTGACCTCGAACCGGAGCCGCGCGACAGTCTCGGGTCGGCGCAGGCGTGCATGTCCGCCGGGTCGGCGGCCGAGGACGCAATCGCGATGCTGTGCCTGCTCGACTGGCCGACCGACACCGCACGGGCCGCGGTCGAGCACATCTGTGGAGCGTTGATGAAGGCCGGCACCCGCCAGTCCGCCTACGAGACGCTTCGCCGCGACCGGCACGCGCGGGCACTGCTCGACCTCCCGCGCCGCTCCTGGGCCGCCCTGCTGAGAGCGCTACTCGGGAACCCGCACCCGGCCTACGTCGCAACCAGCAGCGGTCGCGGGATCCTGCTCCGGCTCCTGCTGGGCGAGACCCTCGACCTGCTGCTCCGCGACGACGATCTGATCCTCGCGCTCGCTCTGGCCGCTCCGAGTAGTGGAGGCGGTGAATCGTCGTGACCGAGCCCCAGATCGGCAGCATCCAGCTCGACCGCACCGTCGAGTCGATCCTCGTCGGCACCCGGCACCGCGCCGACCTCGGCGACATCGACGCCCTCGCGGCCTCCATCGGGCGCGACGGCCTGCTGCAACCGCTCACGATCACCATCGACGGCGTGCTCGTGTGCGGTGCACGACGCCTGGCCGCGATCAAGAAGCTCGGCTGGCGCACAGTCAACGTCTGGGTTCGCAGTGGCCTTTCCGACCGGCTCGGGCAGCTCCTCGCCGAGCAGGACGACAACATGCTCCACAAGCCCTACACCCAGCTCGAAGCCGCCGGCCTCTACCGCGAGATCAAGCAGGTCATGGCCGAGGACGCCGCCCGACGGAAGTCCGCGACCCAGTTCAGTGCTGAGAACCAGCCGGGAAACGACGGTCCCGCAAAATTTGCGGGACCGTCAAGCGCTCTCGGCGATGCTCGGGAGCAAGCAGCGGCCATGATTCCCGGCGGTGCCTCGCACACGACGCTGGAGAAGATCGGCTACCTCGAAGACGTCGCCAACAACCCCAACCAGCCCGAGACTCTGCGCACCGAGGCCGCCGCTGGGCTGGAACGGATCGAGGCCGGTGACCCGGTGCATCCGATCTACCAGGCGATCCGCGATGCCGACACGACCGCGCGGGAGCGGCGCGAGGCCGAGCTGCATGCCCGTGCCGAAGCAGCCGTGGCCCAGGCGAAGTCGCTCAAGAAGGGCAAGCGCACCCCACCGCGACCACTGCCGCTCGTCACCGGTGACGGGCAACCCGTCCGCTACCCGCTGCGCGCGTTCGTGCAGACCTGGGGTGAGCTGGCCGACTGGTGGACCCACTACGACGCCGACGCTCTCGCAGGTGAGCTGACCGACGAGCAGTTCGAGGACTTCCTCGCGACCGCCGCCGGCACCGTCCGGTTCGCCGACGCACTCCGATCCGCCCGCGAAGGCGCGACGGAGCGGCCACGCCTCCGCGCGCTCTGACCGCTGGGGTGGGTGGCGGGTGTGCACCTGCTCGGCATGAGCACCCACCGGTCCTCGGAACCGCCGCCGCCTCGTGGCCCTCATCGCCGCCGGCATCGTCCTGCTGCTCCTCGCAGGTGTCGGCGTCTACGGACTGCTCGCCGGCCCACGCACCAGCACCAGCACCGATCCCGACTCGGAGCCCAGCCCGGTCGCGACGGCACCGCCGCCGGTGGCTCCGAGCACGCCTCGGCCGCCGCGGGTTCCAGCGGTTCCGCGTTCTGCCGATCCTGAGACTTTCGCGCAAGGTGTCGCGTCCACGCTGTTCGCGTGGGACACGGCTTCGGGGCTGTGGCCGCTGGACTACACCTCGGCGATCCTCGCGGTCGGTGACCCCAGCGGGGACGAACAGGCGGGGCTGGCCTCCGACGTGGCCGCGTACTTGCCGACCCGTGACGCATGGATCGAGCTGCGGCAGTACGCCACCCGCCAGCACCTCACCATCGACACCGCGTACGTCCCGGACGCCTGGGCCGACGCGGTAGCGCAGGCCCAGCCGGGACAGCTCGCGGCAGGAACGACGGCCGTCACGATCGAGGGCACCCGGCAGCGTGCCGGGGTCTGGAACGGGCAGCCGGTGACCAGCGAGCATCCGGTCGCGTTCACCGTGTTCGTCGTCTGCGCACCGACCTATCCGACGTGCCACCTGTTGCGGCTGTCGCAGCTCGACAACCCGCTGCGTTGAAGGGGTTGGCGTCGTGTTCCGCAAAGCCGCCATCGCAGCTCTGGCGCTGCTGTTCTTCGCCCCTGCCGCAGCGCTCCTCGGGGTCGGGGTGCTGATGAACCCCGCTGCCGCCTACTGCGCCATCCCCGCCGGGACCGTGAATCTTGGCCCGATCCCGGACTCGCTCACCGTGACCACCGCGAACGGCGAGACCTTCACGCTGAATCGCCGGCAGCTCACGCACGCGGCCACGATCATCACGGTCGGCAACGGCATCACCGACGTGGGTCGCCCGGGAACCAAGATCGCGCTGATGGCGGCGCTCACCGAGTCCACGCTGCGGATGCTCACCAACACCGGCGCCTACCCCGAGTCGGCGAACTACCCGAACGACGGCAACGGCGGCGACCACGACTCCCTCGGCCTGTTCCAGATGCGCCCACAATCCGGGTGGGGCACTGTCGCAGAGTTGATGGACCCGAACTATCAGGCGCGGGCGTTCTTCGGCGGGCCGACAGGACCGAACTACCCCTCGCCGCGCGGCCTGCTCGACATCCCCGGCTGGCAACAGATGGACCCCGGCGAAGCCGCCCAAGCCGTCGAAGTCTCCGCCTACCCCGACCGATACCGCAACTACGCGCCCGTCGCCGACAGCATCCTCGCCGCCCTCACCAGCGGAGTCAGCGCTCCGGTTGGCGTGGGCGGCCCGGCAGTCTCGTCGTCGCGGGTGGTGTTCCCGCTACCCGAGGGCACCTGGGTGCTGACCTCGCCGTTCGGGATGCGGGTGCACCCGATCACGGGCGAACGGAAGATGCACACCGGCACCGACTTCGCCGCACCCGACGGCACCCCGATCCTCGCCGCCGCGGACGGCACTGTCACCGTCGCGGAGTTCTCCGGCGGGTACGGCGGCCTCATCGTCATCGAGCACACCATCGACGGCAAGACCGTCGCGACCGCGTACGCGCACATGTGGCAGAGCGGCATCCACGTCCGTCCCGGAGACCGCGTGAGCGCCGGGCAGCACATCGGCGATGTCGGCTCCTCGGGCATGAGCACCGGCGCACATCTGCACTTCGAGGTCCGGCCCGGCGGCACGAACGGCGAGGCCATCGACGCCGCCGCCTGGCTCAACCAGCACGGGGCCGCGAACCTACCAACGGCGACCAGCGGATCACCCGCCGCCTGCAACACCGCCACTGCGGGCACGCCGACCGGTGTCGATGGAGACCCCGACCGGCTCGTCGACGATCCCACCAGCTCAGGCAAGATCACCGCCCGCATGCTCCACCTCTACCAGCAGACCCTCGCCGCATTCCCCGACACCGGCTGGGGCTGCTACTCACCCCGGCCCGGCACCAAGTCCGAGCATCCCCTCGGCAGAGCGTGCGACATCACCTTCGGCAACCGCATCGGCCAGCGACCCACCGCGGCCCAGCTCGACGCCGGCTGGAAGGTCACCAACTGGATGAAGGACAACGCCGACGTACTCGGCATCGAGTACCTGATCTGGCAAGGCCAAATCTGGTCCGTCGCCCGCGACGCCGACGGCTGGCGACCCTACAACGGCGGCGGGATGCACGACCCCGCCTCCATCACGGGAGGCCACTACGACCACCTCCACGTCACCGTCAAGGCAGGGTGATCGACGATGGGTGTCTTCCCCGACTTCGACGGGCTCGGCGGCATCGGAGACCTCCGCGCCGTCGTCGGCGCGCTCCTGACGTTCGTCCTCATCGTCGCCGTCCTCATGCTGATCGTCTCAGCCATCGTCTGGGCCATCGCGACGGCCCACGGCAACTACGCCACCGCCAGCAAAGGCCGAATCGGAGTGCTCGTCGCGGTCGGTGCCGCCGTTCTCGCCGGAGGCGGCGTGGTCTGGATGAACTGGCTCCTCAACCTCGGCCAACAACTCTGACGCCGAACGCCTCCGAACCTGCCAATGCCCACGTCCTCGCCGGCGTGGGCATTGCTGTTCCGTCGCCGAGGGGGCATGGGTGCACCTGTCGCGTGTATCCCGTCTGCGAGTTCGTGGGCGGGCCGCCCGTCGCCAAGGAGACCTACCGTGTTCGATCTGCTCGCCACCGTCATGTCCGCGCCGCTGCTGGTGCCGATGGACATCAACATCGACCCCAACACCAACGGCCTGCCGGGGATCAACCAGCTGAGCACCATCGTCGGCGCGGTGATGACCATCGGCCTGATCTTGTCCGTGCTCGCGCTGATCGTGTCCGCGATCGTGTGGGGCTTCGGCGCGAACTCGTCGAATCCGCACCTCGCCTCGCGCGGGAAGATCGGCGTCCTCGTCTCCTGCGGCGCGGCGGTGATCTGCGGCGCGAGCGTGACGCTCATCAACTTCTTCTGGAACGTCGGCCAGTCCGTCTGACCCCGACTGTCGTCGTCGAGAGCTGGTGTTCGTGATGGGCGTGTGCGACGTTCCCGTGATCTCCTCGGTCTGCGATGCCGTCGGCGAAGGAGCCGCCTCTCTGGTCGCGGCCCCGTTCGACTGGCTCGCCCAGGCGATGGGTGCCGCCGCCGGGTGGCTGTTCGAGGCCGTCTGGTCGGTCTTCGACACCACAACCCTCGTGGATGTCACCAAGCCCGGCTACATCGCCGTCTACAACCTGCTGTTCGGCATCGCGGTCTTCGTGATGCTGATCTTCTTCTGCCTCCAACTCATCACCGGCCTGATCCGCCGCGACCCGACCGCGCTCACCCGTGCCGCCCTCGGCCTGGCGAAGTCCGTGCTCGGGTCGTTCGTGGTCATCACGCTCACTGCGCTGCTGCTGGAAGTCGTCGACCAGCTGTGCATCGGGATCGTGCAGGCCGCCGGGGAGACCACCGAGTCGATGGGCGACAAGATCGCCCTCCTCGCCGCAGGGCTGGTCGGGATCAACATCGCCGCTCCCGGCGTGGGAGCGATCATCACGATCTTCATGGCCGGCCTCGCGATCACCGCCGCCGCGATCGTCTGGCTGTCCCTCCTCGTCAGGAAAGCGCTCCTGCTGGTCGCGGTCGTGTTCGCCCCGCTCGCCTTCTCTGGTGCCTCGTGGGATGCCTCGCGGGGGTGGATCGGGAAGTGGGCGATGTTCGTCGTCGCGCTGATCTGCTCCAAGCTCGTGCTCGTCGTGATGTTCCTCGTCGCGATCACCCAGGTCTCCGCACCGATCGACGCCGACCTCGCCTCGGTCAGCGATCCCATCGCGGGGATCGTGCTCATGGCGATGGCCGCGTTCGCCCCGTACCTGACGTACAAGTTCATCGCGTTCGTCGGGTTCGACATGTACCACGCGATCGGCTCCGAACAGGATGCCAAGAGCGCCCTCAACCGCCCGATCCCAGTCCCGAGCAAGCCGCAAGGCGGCGGCGATCCGAAGAAGGTGCTGGACGGAACCAGCAGCGGCGGGAACGCGGGCGGAGGCTCCGGTGGAGGAAGCGGCGCACCGCCACCGCCGAGGACCCCGGCACCGGCACCCGCCGCGGGCGGCGGAGGTGCCGCCGGTGGTGGAGCGGCGGCAAGCGGAGGCAGTGCAGCCGCGGCCGGTCCCCTGGCAGCCGGGGTCGTGGTCGGGGCGAGTGTCGCCAAGGGTGCCGCGACCGCCGGGCCGAAGGCCGGAACCGCGCTAGGGGCCCAGGGCGAGCATGCCGCCGACGCCGCCGCGCAGACACCGCCACCGCCCGCAGCATCGCCTGCGGCACCGCCGTCGAGCCCGGCACTACGACCGCCGAGCAGCGACCCGTCACCGCCGCCGAAGCAGCCCCCGCCGCCCGCGCCACGCCCACCGAAGGAGTAGACGATGAGCAGCACGAACCACGACCGGCCCACCGCGGGCGAACTCGTGCCGGTGAAGTTCTCCCGCCTCACCCGCCGCGGTGTCCTCCTCGGCCTGTCGCTGACCCAGCTCATCACGCTCGCCATCGGCGGAGCCACGCTCATCGGCGCGTTCTACGCCGGCGGCGGGATGCTGCTCGCCTACACCGCCCCCATCTGGGTACTCGCCGCCGCGCTGACCTGGATACCCATCGCAGGCCGGCCAATCGTGGAGTGGCTGCCCATCGCCTGCTGGTGGCTGTGGCGCACTACCGGCGGGCAACTGCTGTACCGACGCAGGATCGTCGTCCCGCGCCCCGTCGGCACCCTCGCACTGCCCGGCGACATGGCGCGCCTGCGTGAATACACCGACCCCGACACCAGCGCAGGGATGATCCATGACCCCCACGCCGCCACGTTGACCGTTGTGTGCGAGGTCACCCATCCCGCGTTCGTGCTCCTTGACCCGGGCGAGCAGGAACGCCGCGTCAGCTCCTGGGGCCGCGTGCTGGCCACTGTCTGCCGCTCCGGGCGGATCGCCACTCTTCAGGTCTTGGAGCGCACTCTGCCGGACTCTGGCACCGGACTGGCCGAATGGTGGGCCACCCACGGCACCCCAGACGGCTCGTGGGCGGCCGACACCTACGCCGAACTCATAGACCGCGCCGGACCCGCTGGCGAACGCCACGCCACCACGCTCTCGCTGTCGCTGGACATGAAGACCAGTGCCCGGCAGATCAGGACCGCCGGAGGCGGGATGCGCGGTGCTGCCGCCGTGCTGCGGCAGGAGATGAACACCCTCGTCGCAGCGCTGCGCTCCGCCGACCTCTCGCCGTCGGGATGGCTGACCCCAGGGCAGATCGCGGTGATGCTGCGCTCCGCCTACGACCCCGCGATCGCGGCCACACTGGAACGCCACGGAAGGCTCGGCCAGTCCCTCGCGACTGCGGGGCCGGTTGCGGTCACGGAGACCTGGGGCAAGCTGCGCACCGACTCCGCTCACCACGCCGTGCTCTGGGTCAGCGAGTGGCCTCGGTCGCTCGTCTATCCGGGGTTCCTGTCGCCGGTGCTGCTGTCCACCGGCATCCAACGTTCGTTCTCGTTGATCTGCACCCCGATGCGGTCCGATGCCGCTGCTCGCGACATCCGCAAGAAGAAGGTCGAGCACATCTCCGACCAGGCACAACGCGCGAAGATCGGCCAAATCGAGGACGCCTCCCAGACCGCCGAATACCACGACGTACTCCAGCAAGAAGCCGACCTCACCGCCGGACACGGCATCCTCCGCTACACCGGCCTCATCGCAGTCTCCGCGCCCACCGTCGAGGAACTCGACGCCGCTGTCGCCGCGATTGAGCAGGCCGCAATCCAGGCATCCTGCGAAACCCGGCTCCTCGTCGGCCAGCAAGCCGCCGCGTTCACTGCCGCCGCGCTCCCGCTCTGCCGACGGGTGTAGAGCCCAAAGGGCGTCGGAGATACTCAGTCGCGTTCTCGGGGTAGCTGGCGGAGCTCTTCCTGGGCAGGGCGACTGACTCTCGCAAGCACGCTAGCCAACTCGGCCAGGGTCTCTTCGCCGAGCATTGAAGGATCGGTGACCATCCTGGACATCAACTCCCGAACCTCGCTGGGCGGCAGTTCGGCAATCCTCGCTTCGACCTCGGCGACGTTCTGCGCGTCGATGATGTCCGCGCCCCGAACCATCCTCAGCTGTTCCTCACTGAATGCACGCGCGGCCCTAGCTGCGAGATACCGCGCTTGGGCTTCAGCGCTCGACATCTTCGGGCGAGAGACGGCCACGGCGCTCTCAGCGGGGACTTGATCGGAGCTATCGGGGAGGTGGTCAGATTCGAGTAGAGCGCGGTCTGCCTTCAGCGGGCGTCTTGGACGCCGCTGTGACAACCGGGCGCGCTGCTCGCCTACGAATGGACGAACTGACTCCATCCACCACTTCTTGACGTGTGGCTTGGCCCGCTCGATTCCCTTGGCCATGAACGCGAGGAGTACCTCGCTGATGAGATCAGCGAGTTCCTGCTGTTCTGGCGTCAGGCGCCTCTCCTCGGCCGGGACGTAGACGCGCTCTGTGACGTACTCCGTGACATAGACGGGATCGGGGTCAACCTCATCCGCAGGGACGAACCGAGCGCTTCCCTTCAAGCTGCCGTCAGCATCGAACAGGTTCTGGTGAAGCCCGCCCTCCTTCTTGCGTCCGGGCGTCAAGCCATCGTCGTCCCACTCGTAGTACCCCGGAATGCGTCCCACGAGTCCATCGTATCGAGCGAGCTCGCGAGCAACCGGGGAACCGGGGACCGGTGCGCACCTCTCCATCACACGGCACCAGGAGGTCACCATGCCCACGTTCTTCGATTCGACTGCCGACGCCGCCGAGGCGTCCGAAGCCTTGCGCGGACTCGCGCACGCGAGCCGGGGGTTCGATCAGCCCGCCGAGATGTACGGGGTGATCGGTGATCTGTCCTCGGGGATGCGCTCGCTGCGGCAGGCGCTCGACCAGATCGCCGATGTTCACGAGCGCAAGGCCGCGCACGCATTCGACGACGACGGCAATCACGAGGCAGGAGTGCGAGATGCGCTCGCCACTGCGGAGGAGCTGCGTCAGGCCGCGAGCCTCGTCGACCGGGCGTACGACCGGCTCGCGGAAGGGTTCATCGCTGCGGGGCGGATCGCCTGGCGCCCCGAGCCCGCTGTCGAGGAGGCCACGGCGTCGCGGTGGGTCAGCGTGGTCTTCCTCCAGGGCGAGGAGGCCGACCGGCCGTTGCGCATCCTCGGCGAGCTGGGGCATGTCGATGCGGTGGACTTCCTCGCGCAGTGGGACTACGGCGATGAGACCACGCAGGCTGCGCTGGAGAACGGGTACGTCTATGACGAGCCAGGCGAGGGCACGAACGACCGGGTGGCGCTCTCGGGTGACTACGCGCTGGTCGTGAATCCGCACGTCGGCTACGTCTCGTTGCTGCGCCGCTACACCGAACCGGAGGCAGAGCGCCCGGATACCGAACAGATCGAACCTTCTCCGGTGCAGGGTGGGCCGGAGTTGCTGGTGTCGAATCCGTCGCCGGGCGCGCCGGAGCGGACCGATCTGCCGACGGCGAAGCGGGATGGGTCGTGGTTTGAGCCGGCGAAGATCACGGCGGTCAAGCAGGCGCGGGGGCTGGTGTTGTGACCGAGGATCGCGCGCGGCTGCACACCGCCGTTCTGGTGGCGCCGTCGAAGGAGCGGCGGAAGCTCCGCAAGCAGCGCCGCAAGGCAGAGGCCAGGCTCCACGCCGAGCAGCGTCGGACCGCGCTCGCCGCAGCGAAGGCGAAGGCCGAGGAGGAGCGCGCCGAGCGCCGCGCGACGGTGTATCTGCCGAAGGCCGGTGAGCCGGGTGCTGCGCGGCTGCGCACGCCGGGTCGGTTCCATCTGACGCGGCATCAGGACACGTCGGCGACGCTGGCTGGTGCGTACCCGTTCGTCGCCGAGGGCGGGCTCGGTGCCGATGGCGTGTTCGTCGGCCAGGACCTGTACTCGGGCGGGAGCTTCGTCTACGACCCGTGGGTGCTCTATGCACGCGGGATCATCACCGCACCCAATGTGGTGCTGGCCGGGATCGTCGGCTCCGGGAAGTCCTCGCTGGCCAAGTCTCTCTACACCCGGTCGCTGCCGTTCGGGCGACGCGTGTACGTGCCCGGCGACCCGAAGGGCGAACACACCGCCGTCGCCAACGCCGTCGGCGGACGCGCCATTGTGCTCGGCCACGGCCTCAACACTCGCCTGAATCCACTCGACGAGGGCCACCGGCCGACCGGGTTGTCGGATGAGCAGTGGTCTTCGACTGTCGCGTCCCGGCGGCGTGACCTGATCGGGGCTCTGGCCGAGACCGTGCTCGCGCGGGGCTTGTCGCCGTTGGAGCACACCGCGATCGACATCGCCCTGACCCAGACGGTGCGGGAGAACGAGGTGCCGATCCTGCCGATGGTCGTCGATCACATCCTCAACCCCAGCACGGATGCCGACGACAGACTGGCCGAGGACGGCCGGCTCGTCGGCCACGCACTGCGCCGTCTCGTCGCCGGTGACCTGGCCGGCCTGTTCGACGGCCCGTCCACGGTCGCGTTCGATCCGTCATTGCCGATGATCTCCCTCGACCTCTCACGGGTCACCGAGAACTCGACACTCATCTCAGTGTTGATGACGTGCTCGTCGGCGTGGATGGAGTCCGCGCTGCTCGACCCGAATGGCGGGCAGCGCTGGGTGATCTACGACGAGGCCTGGCGGCTCATGTCCCACCCGGCGCTGCTGCGACGGATGGATGCGCACTGGCGACTCGCCCGGCACTACGGGATCGCGAACATGCTGATCTTCCACAAACTCACCGACCTCGACAACGTCGGCGACCAAGGCTCCGCCATGCGCTCCCTGGCCAACTCACTGCTCGCGAATGCCGAGACGCGGATCGTGTACCGGCAGGAGTCCGACCAACTCGGCCCCACTGCCTCAGCGCTCGGCCTGACCGGCACCGAGCAACAGCTCCTGCCGAACCTCGGCGTCGGCCAAGGACTGTGGCGGATCAAGACCAGGAGCTTCGTTTGCCAACACCAGCTCCACCCAGACGAACTCGCGCTGTTCGACACCAGCAGCCGCGCAGCGGGAGATCGATCCCCGCAAGTTCAAGAATCCTGAAGCTTGACTCTCGCGAAGATGCGGATCGACCGCAGCCCTTCGCGGTAGGGAGGTTGCATCTTCGGGGAAGGTGCGTCCGCACCACGGTGCCAGTCCAGCTCGACGTGTGAGGTGAGGCGCCGGAGGCGGCCTTGGTGGCGTTCACAGGAGCCTGGGATCGGGGAGTCGGTCTTGATATCATGGGAGGTGGCACTGTGTGTGCCCTCGCGCAGTCGATGACGAAGTGCTCGTCTGACACATTCGCGGAGAGGACTGGCCATGGTCAGGACACGTCCGCGGTGGAGATTGCGCAACTAGCCCCCAACAGGGGGGTTGGTTGTGTTCACCATGCCGCGAATGCGGCGCGAGAGAAAGGCGGGCCACCATGCCCACGACGAAGACAGACAAGTCGGCGAAGGACTTGCAGGCAGTTCTGGACAAGATCGCCGGATTCCCGGAACCGTTTGCGACGATCGGTGCGCGGCTGCACGAGACGATCCTGAGTGCTGGGCCGAAGCTCAAGCCACGCATCTGGTACGGAATGCCCGGCTATGCGGTCGGGCGCAGCACTCCGGTGCTGGTGTTCTTCCGTGTCGATGACGGGGTGATGTCGCTGGGGCTGTCGGAGAAGGCCACGGTAGAGCGCGAGCCGGGCAGCACGCTGCGCCCGTCGGCCTGGTTCCTTGACGAGATCGATGATGCCACTCTGGCCAAGATCGCCGACCTGGTACGAACCGCGTTCTCCTGATCAGCGACCAGCGTTCTGCTGCGTTGCCGATCTCCCAGCAGGCACGTCGACGCCCGGGCGCGGGGGGCGTCGACGTGCGTGGGTGGGCTGGAGATCGAGAAATGTGGCGGAGCAATGCAGCGCGGTCTCGATGCTGACGCCGAAGAGCTCGCAGATGCGGCGGACGTCGCCGCCGGTCGCGTGGATCGGATCTCCGCCGACGCCTGCGCCAACGCGAACTGATCGATCAACTCCTGCCAAAAGTCGTCAGCATCCCGTGTCGACGCCAGCACGGCCGTCATCGCCACGCTCCGCATAGGCGCAACGCCAATCGGTGTGCCAGTTCGGGAGTTCTACCGATGCTTCGAGAATTCTCCGAAACCTTCGGGAATCCCGAAGAACTTTCAGACAGTCGCGCGAACCCAGCAACCGGGCGGACAGGGCGCACCTATCGGTTATGAGCGGGCGAGAAGAACCCGTAGTAACAGAGATAGGTCACCGATGAAGCTCACCGGCCCGCGACGACCCGACCCGACCGACGACACCGAGACTCCTGTCGAGTTACCGCAGGTCCTGATCACCGTCGCCGCAGACGGAACCCTCACCGCCACGGTCGATGGAAGACTCTTCCCGTCGCCGGAGGAGACCGCGTGGACGCGAGCGACGTTCGGATCGCTCATGGATGCCATCACCAAGGACCGCACGATCGCGATCCGGGTCGAAGTGCGTGAGAGCGACGGGAGCGTCTTCACCGACATCCTCCACACCCGCAAGCCCCGACGCGCCGCGGCCTTGCCTGAGAGTCGGGTGCCGGAGACCCGCCGGAGTCGCCACGCTCGACAGATGCCACGTCTGATAGAGATCACCGCGGAGGGGTTCGTACCGGGCGAGGATGTCGCCGTCGCGACGATCATCTCCCACACCGACGCCACTGGAACCGGGGAGGCCCGCGCGCTCATCGACCTCGACGACCTACCCGAAGGACACTCGCATGACGTGATCCTGCTGGGACGTATCTCGGGCACGCTCACGGTGCGGCGGCTGACATGAACCAGCGGCAGACCGGCAGCATGGGCGACGAACTCACCAACGCCGCCCTCATCGGCCTGATCGGCATGTTCGGGATCGCGCTCATCCTCCGCGCCGCCGGCAGCGCCACAGCATTCTTGACTGGCGTACCGCAGCCCGAAGCGGGCGCAGCGGCGGGCCTCGCCGTGCTGTTCAACCCTGCCGATCCCGCGACCGCGCTCGGTGCCGACGGACTCAACCCAGTCATCTACTGGCTCGTCAGCGCTGGAATGCTCGGCGGACTCGCCGCCGGGATCGTCTGGGTCTGGATCGTGCTGCGCCGACACACGCGGAAGACGGAGACCGACCCGCACCGACTTGCCGGGATCGCGACCAGACACGAGGTCAAGACCGCAGCATCCGCGAAAGCACTGATCCACCGTGCGGCCACGCTGCGGCCCTCCTTGGAGTCACCCACGCCGCAGGATGTCGGCTACCTGATCGGGGCCAGCCGGGGCACGAAGGTCTGGGCGTCGGTCGAGGACTCGATCCTGCTGATCGGCCCGCCCCGCTCCGGCAAGGGCCTGCACGTCGTCATCAACGCGATCCTCGACGCACCCGGTGCCGTGGTCACCACCAGCACCAGGCCAGACAACCTCACCGCCACCCTCCGCGCCCGACGCCGCAAGGGCGGACCGGTCGCCGTATTCGACCCCCAACACCTCGCCGAAGGCATCCCCGCCGGGCTGCGCTGGTCGCCCATCCGTGGCTGCGACGACCCGTTGACTGCGATGATCCGCGCCAACGGACTCGCCGCCGCCACCGGACTATCCGCCGGCGGGGTCGAATCCGGCGGGTTCTGGGAAGGCAAGACCCGCACCGCACTCCAGAGCCTGCTGCACGCCGCCGCACTCGACGGCCGAGCACCGGCTGAGCTGTTCAGGTGGACCCTCGACCCCAGCGCCGCATCCGAAGCCGTCGCCATCCTCAACTCCCACCCGAATGCAGCGATGGGTTGGGACGACTCCCTGGGCGCGATGATCGACGCCGACCCCAAGACCCGCGACAGCATCTGGCAAGGCGTCTCCCTCGCACTCGCCGCGCTGGCCGACCCTCGCGTGCTCGATGCCGTCACGCCCGGCCCGCACGAGCACTTCGACCCCGAAACGTTCCTCACCGAACAGGGCAGCCTCTACCTGCTCGCGACCGGTGCCGGTGCAGGGGCCTCCGCCTCCCTGGTCGCGGCATTCGTCGAAGACCTCATCGAGACGGCCCGACGGCTCGCCGCACGCTCGCCGGGAGCGCGTCTTGACCCGCCGCTGCTGCTTGCGCTCGACGAGATCGGGAACCTCGCACCGCTGCCGTCACTGCCGACGCTCATGGCTGAAGGCGGCGGCACTGGGATCACGACCATGCCGGTCTTGCAGTCACTTGCCCAAGCCCGCGACCGGTGGAGCGAACACCAGGCCGGAGCGATCTGGGACGCCAGCATCGTGAAGATCATCCTTGGCGGTGCGTCGAACAGCCGCGACCTTCAAGACCTCTCCACACTCATCGGCGAGCGTGACGAGTACACCGACAGCGTGACCTTCGGCGACCACGGCACCCGCTCCAACCAGCGCTCCATCCGCCGCGTCCCGATCCTGCCGCCAGACCGCATCCGCACCCTGCCGTTCGGGACCGGCATCACGATGTTGCGCTCCGCGCCGCTCATCGTCACCGACCTGCGTGCCTGGCCAACCCGGCCCGACTCCACGCAGCTCCGAAACGATCGCGACGAACTCGAAGCACTACTGCGCCGTCCCGCCCCCTGACTGCACCGGCCGGCCGGGGCGCGGAAGTGCACCTGCCTGTCAGAGCGACCACACGTAGTTGGTCGCCCGAGTTCAGGAGGACGCCATCATGGCCATTCGTACCCACCAGTCCATCTCCGGCTTCGTCGCCTCGGACCCGCAGCTCAGCTACACCGACCGTGGCGACGCGCGGCTCTACATGAAGGTCGGGATTGAGCACTACCGCAAGGAGCCCGACAACACCTTCACGCAGTTGGAGACGACCTTCCACGACCTCATCGCGTATCGAGGTGCCGCCGAGCAGGGTGCCGAGCGGCTCGCCAAGGGCGACAACATCATCGCCGACGGACGGGTGCGCGACTACTCCTACGAACGAGGCGGCCAGCGCTACGAAGGCGAGGAGTTCATCGCAACCCGCATCGGTCACGACCTGGCCCGAACCCGCTACGAGGTGGACCGCACCGAACGGGCCGCCTCCGGTCGAGACGCCGCAGCCTTCACGGCTCCTCAGCCGACCGCCCCGTCAAACGCCACCGCAATCGGGATGTGAGTGAACCCGCCATGACCGATCAGTTCCCCCCTGAACACGACGACCTGCCGCCCGAGTCAGGCTCGACATCACCTGGATTCGACACGCCCGAGCCGCCGCACCCGGTCAACTGGAACCTGCTCACGGCCAACGATCTCGAAGCCGAGCTGCTCGAACTCAACCGCTGGGTGGACTGGCTCCGCCACACCTACGGACTTCCGGCCAGCGTCGTGCCGCCCTACTGGCACCGTCACCCCGAACTCCTCTGGGAGCTGTCCGCACTGCACCTGCACTGGCTCTGCGCGTACGACCCGGAGCAGAACGGGTCCGCGCCGTTGGGCTGGCACCGCGACTTTGCCGACGCCCGCGCCCGGCTTCGTGATTGGGTGGCGGCCTGCGGTACACGGCTTGACCGCGACCGCCCGACTCGCCAGACGAGCTGGCCCGGTGAAGACCCCGCGCCATCGATCGAGGACTCACCGATCACGGATCGCGATGAGGACTTCGTTCGGTTCGTTCTCGACGTTGTGGCGGCGCGCCAGGAAGCGGAGGACGCCTTCTTCGCCGGTGCTGACCCGGAGACCGGTGAGGTGTGAATCGTGGCGCGCAGCTATGAACGGAAGACTGGGCAGCGTCAGCAGAGCGAGCGTGACCTGACGATCCGCGCCGAGTTCCACGAACCGCCTGACCTGGACAAGCTCTGCGAGTTGCTGATCCGCCTGGCGCTCCAGCAGTCGGGCTCGTGCCGCTCGGAAGGTGCTACTCGACCGAAGCGCCCTCGTGCCACGGCGAACATATCGTCGTAGAATGTAGGCATCCGTCGCGGATGGCGGATGTTGTGGTCCTAGCGCTTCGCCACCTCGGCGAGGCAAAGTAAACGTGGCCGACTCGGCCTAGTCCTACAGCCTTCGGGCTCTTCTCACGATCAACATCCGCCGTCACAAGTCCGCGTCGGCAGGACCAGTGACTGTGGAGAAGAGCCATGACAATCATCGACGCGGATCGAACCGCGATAGACAGCCTCGTAGCGCCGACCCCGTTCCCCGGATCGGTAGCCGTCTCCTACCTGCGGGTCTCTACGAAGGAGCAGGCGGAGAAGGGCGGCCAGGCGGAGGGCTTCTCGATTCCTGCGCAGCGCGAGGCGAACCAGCGCAAGGCCGACCAACTCGGTGCAACGGTCATCGAGGAGTTCGTCGACGCGGGGGAGTCCGCACGTAAGGCCGACCGGCCCGAACTGATGCGGATGATTCAGTACGTCGCCAAGCACAAGACGAACTACTGCATCGTCCACAAGGTCGACCGGCTCGCCCGGAACCGTGCCGATGACGTGACCATCCACCTCGCACTCAAGGACGCCGGAGTCACCCTGGTTTCGGCCACGGAGAACATCGACGAGACCCCGTCGGGGATGCTGCTGCACGGGATCATGTCCTCGATCGCCGAGTTCTACTCGCGGAACCTCGCTACCGAGGTGGTCAAGGGCCTGTCGCAGAAGGCCGCGCAGGGCGGCACCGTGACGAAGGCACCCATTGGCTACCGCAACGTCGGCGTGCGCGATGACTTCGGTCGGGAGATGCGCACCGTCGAGATCGACGAGGAACGAGCGCGACTGGTCCGGTGGGCGTTCCAGGTGTTCGCATCCGGAGACTGGACGACCAGCCAGATCCACCATGAGCTGGTGGCGCGCGGGCTGACCAGCGCCGCGACACCACGACGGCCATCCCGGCCCATCGCGAAGTCGTCGGTGCACCGGATGCTGACGAACCCCTACTACAAAGGCAGCGTGCGCTACCAGGGCGTCACCTACGCCGGAGTGCACGAGGCCATCGTCCCCAATGAAGTGTGGGACCAGGTGCAGACCGTGCTCGGCACACACCGATCCGCGGCGGACGCCACCCAAGTGCATGAGCACTACTTGAAGGGCACATTGTTTTGCGGGCAGTGCGGCTCGCGTCTGATCGTGTGCAACGCGAAGAGCAGCCAGGGCACGATCTACCCCTACTTTGTGTGCGCGAGCCGACATGGCGGCAGGGGCGACTGCACCCGGCAGGCGATGCTGATCGAGCAGGTCGAACGGCTCGTCGAACGCTTCTACGCACGGGTCCAGATCGACTCCGAAACCACGCAGGCGCTCTCGGCGATGCTCCATGCCAGGTTCGACGAGATGATGTCCGAGGGAGCCGCCGAACTCGCCGACCTCGCGAACCGAAGAACTCAGCTCGAAGGCGAGCAGCAGAAGCTGCTCCAAGCCCACTACGCCGGAGCCATCCCGCTCGACCTCCTCAAGAGGGAGCAGGACCGAATCACCGCGTCGCTGGAGACCATCGAGCACCGGATCAGCGCGCACCACGGCCACTACGCCGACGCACGGGCGAACCTCAACGACTCGCTGACGTTACTGTCAAACGCCGCCGACATCTACGAGCACGCCGACGACGCGAACCGTCGGCTACTCAATCAGGCACTGTTCAAGGCGATCTACGTCGACGAAGACAACGACGTGCGGGTCGGCTACCGGACCCCCTACGACGGGCTCAGCATCCCCGACCTCCAGGCCGACGCCCTGACCTGGGCCGCCGAGGCAAAGAAAGAGGGCCAGGTTGGAACCCCGACCAAGGGTGGCCCCTTAGTCGAAAGTTCAAACCTGACCCATCTGGGGTGAGCGACGGGACTCGAACCCGCGACAGCCAGGATCACAACCTGGTGCTCTACCAACTGAACTACGCTCACCATCGGCATCGGAAAACCAGGAAGAACACTGGGTCCCAGAGCCAAGGTCATACTCTAGCGGTTCGGACGCTCCGAACTCCAATCGGTTGACTGACCTGCGTGTTTCAGGCAGGCCCGAGGTCTTTGACGATCGTCGTGAGGGTGTCGACGTCGGGGCCGGGCTGGGGAACAAAGGCCGCAGCTCGGTAGTAACGGAGCTCACGGATCGACTCGCGGATGTCGGCGAGGGCGCGGTGCGCGAGGCCCTTCTCGGGCTGATTGAAGTAGACGCGCGGGTACCAGCGTCGAGTGAGTTCTTTGATCGAGCTGACGTCAACCATGCGGTAGTGCAGGTAGGCGTCGAGTTCTGGCATGTCCCGGGCGATGAAACCTCGGTCGGTGGCGATCGAGTTGCCTGCGAGGGGGACCGCACCCGACGTTGTCACGTGTGCGCGGATGTAGTCGAGGACCATCGCCTCGGCTTCCGGGACGGTGATCGCAGACCGTCGAACCTCGTCGGTCAGTCCCGAGTCGGCGTGCATTTTGGTCACGACGTCGGGCATCGCGTCGAGATCGGCGTCGTCGGCGTGGATGACCACGTCGACGCCGTCGCCCAGAATGTTGAGGTCACTGTCGGTGACCAGGGCGGCGATCTCGATCAGTTTGTCCTTCTCGAGATCGAGGCCGGTCATTTCGCAATCGATCCACACCAGTTTGTCCTGCACGCATCAACCTTAGCGGGCGACGATCCGCGGCTATTGTTTGCTGTAGTGCACCGACCCGCCAGAGCTGTGACCACTGTCGTGCTCGGGCAATCCAACCGCCGGAAGGACATGTTCGTGACCGATCCCACCCAGGCCGCCCAGACGATCGCACAGGGCTACCAGTTCGCTTCGACAGCGCTTGAACTCGGCACGGTATCTGTCGACGGCCAGGTCGACTCGACGGCCAAGGTTCGTATCCCGCTGGCGATGATGAACCGTCACGGGCTGGTGGCCGGAGCGACGGGCACGGGTAAGACCAAGACCTTGCAACTCATCGCAGAACAGTTGTCGGCCAATGGCGTTCCGGTCGTGATGGCCGACATCAAGGGCGACCTGTCGGGGCTGAGCCGGCAGGGGGTGTCCAACGACAGAATCACCGCACGCGCGGCGCAGACCGGCGACGACTGGTCGCCGACGGCGTATCCGGTCGAGTTCGTGTCGCTCGGATCGCAGGGGATCGGGGTGCCGGTGCGTGCGACGATCACTGCGTTCGGGCCGATTCTGCTCAGTAAGGTGTTGGGGATCAACGACACCCAGGAATCGACGCTCGGACTGATCTTCCATTGGGCAGACAAGAACGGCCTGGCCCTGCTCGACCTCAAAGACATCCGGTCGGTGATCGCCTACCTGACCAGCGATGAGGGTAAGCCAGAACTCAAGGCGATCGGTGGGGTTTCGACGCAGACCGCCGGAGTCATCCTGCGCGCACTGACGAATCTCGAAGCGGCAGGCGGCGATACGTTCTTCGGTGAGCCGGAACTCAATCCGCAGGATCTGCTGCGGCTCGCTCCGGACGGCCGCGGCATCATCACTCTCTTCGAGTTGGGCGATCAAGCCGCCAATCCGGTCCTGTTCTCCACGTTCCTCATGTGGATACTGGCGGAACTGTTCGAGTCCCTCCCCGAGGTCGGCGACGTCGACAAACCCAAGCTGGTCTTCATCTTCGACGAGTCGCATCTGCTGTTCAACGACGCGTCGAAAGCCTTTATCGCGCAGGTGGTGCAGACGGTCAAGTTGATCCGGTCCAAGGGCGTCGGCGTGTTCTTCTGTTCGCAGTTGCCGACCGACATTCCCAACGATGTGCTGTCCCAATTGGGCGCCCGAGTCCAGCACGCGCTGCGCGCATTCACCCCCGACGATCAGAAGGCGCTCAGCAAGACAGTCAAGACCTACCCGGTATCGGACGTCTACAAGCTCGATCAGGCGCTGACGTCACTCGGGACCGGCGAGGCGATCGTGACCGTGCTGTCGGAGAAAGGTGCGCCGACGCCGGTCGCGTGGACGGTCATTCGAGCGCCCCGGTCGTCGATGGAAGCTGTTGCGGCAGCAGATATCACGGCCGCAGCGAAAGCGAGTCCGCTCTACCACACCTACGGCACGGCCATCGACAACAAGTCGGCCTACGAAATGCTCGCCGCGAAGATGCTCTCGCCCGGTGAGTCGCCCGACGCTCCGGCACCGACGCCGCCCGCGCAGGCGCCTGCGCCGACCCCGGCACCTGTACCTGCTCCTGTGCCCGAAGAGCCCGGCATGATCACCGAAATCCTGACGAGCGAGCCGATGCAGAGATTCTTGCGCAACGCTGCCGGCCAGGCGGGCCGCGAGTTCAGTCGAGCGATCTTCGGTACCGGGCGTCGTCGGCGTTGAGGACGACGCCCGGCACCGTTGAGTGCTACAGGTCTAGTTGGACCGTCACCGCATTGCCCGGGCCGGATGCGATGGGATTGAGCAGCGGTGTGAGCGCGCCGCAGCCTGCCAGCGGTGGGATCGTCAGGTCGCCCTTGAGGGTGAGGGGTGCGAAGAAATCGGTGCCCTCGTCCTCGGAGAAGGGGATCTGGCCGGTCAGCACCAGTTCAGCGGGGGTGCTTGTCGTACACGGAGCACCGACGAGATTGAACTCCTTGATCCCAAGCGGTTCGATCCGCTGGATCTGAATGTTGAGCTTCTGAGTGACCTTGACGTCCATCGGTCCCTGGCCCGTCGGCGTGGCGTTTCCGGTCGCTGGTCCGTCGGGAATCATCTTGATTTGCAGCGTTGCTACACGTAGGTCGGCCAGTCTCCACGCGGCACGTGTCTGCGCCGACTGGATCGTGGATTCCAGTGCGAACGGTGGCATCGACTCGGCCTTCGTCCGCTCTGTGGTTGTGAAGACCACGTCGACGCCGAGATTCTTGAGGTGAGTGGTCACCGTGGTGTGCTTGTGGTTGATGTAGAGCGAAGGGGCCGCCTCCGCGTGTACGGAAGTGGCGAAAACGGCTGCGGCAGTTGCGGATAGCGTTGCGGCCGTGATGACTGTCCGACGTAGACGGGTGAAGCGACGCATGAGACCTCCTGAGAACGAGCCAGCACCTACCTGTGAGTAAGTTCTCAGAAACTAGCACTGTGTGATTTGGCTAACTATCAGATTCTCGATTTGTCCCGGTGAAGGGCAGAGCCGGTCATCGCGAGCCGGGTCACACCATTGGCGACACGGGCCAATCGTCGGGGTACCGATCGGCAACCTCATCGGCGTCGCGGAAGAGTCGTTTGCGAGCCTTGGCGGTCAAGCGATCGCCGAACACCATGCCGCGCGTGTGGTCGGTCTCGTGCTGTAGACAGCGGCCGAGTATCCCGCCCGCTGTCACGGTGACCGGTTGGCCGAATTGGTCGACGCCTCGACACGTCGCGACCTTCGGACGGGCGAGATCCTCATGGGCACCCGGCAGCGAAAGACATCCCTCGCCCAGCGTCGCGAGTTCCCTGTCGCGGCCCTCGGGGAGTTCGAGCTCGGGATTGCAGATCACGCCCGTACGTCGCCTGCCTGTCTCGTCGCCGCAGTCGTACACGAATACCGCGAGGTCGACGCCGATCTGGGCCGCGGCAAGACCCGCACCCGGTGCCGCGGTATTGGTGGCGAACATGTCGGCGATCAGATGCTGCAGCTGGTCGTCGAAGTCGGTCACCGGACGGGCAGGCGTATGCAGGACAGGGTCGCCCCACCGCACGATCGGGCGCGGCGTACCGATGCGGAGCAATTCTTCGAGTGGCATCGGGTTCCTAGGACTCTGGCCCGAGTCGCTTGTAGAACGTGCCGACGATGGGAGCGACGAGCGCCCGCGGACTGTAGCCGCCCGCGACCGACATTGCCTTCGACAGCGTTCCGGGCACAACGCGCATCTTGTTGTGCTCCAACGCATCCAGGCTCATCTTGGCTACCTCCGCGCTGTCGTGCCACAGAAAGCCGGGCACCATCTTGTCGACGATCGACGCGTCCTCGGGGTCCGGTGTCTGAGTACGGACAGGTCCTGGCGCGAGCAGGGTGACGTGGACACCCGAACCGCCGACCTCGCCACGCAGCGACTCGCTGAAAGTGTTCACGAAGGCTTTCGACGCCGCGTAGGTGGCGTTGTTGGGGATCGGCATGTTGCCAGCTGCCGAACCGACCATGAGGATGCCGCCCGAGCCGCGAGCAACCATCTGGGGGAGCACCGCGAGGGTCAGGTCATGCACGGCGTTGACGTTGAGCCGGACCTGGGCGCGCTCGTAGTCGGCATCGAGCTCGGCGACCGGACCGAACGTGGCGATGCCCGCGTTGTTGCAGAGCACCGAGACCTCACGCTGGGCGAGTTCTGCGGAGAGGATCTCGACGGCAGTCGGATCCGACAGGTCGCTCGGTCGTACCTCGACCTGCACGTCGTGTTGCGTGCGCAGCTCGACTGCGAGCTCTTCGAGGATGTCCCCGCGACGCGCCACGACGATCAGTGAGTGCCCGCGACTGGCGAGTTCGCGGGCGAGTTCCATTCCGATTCCGGAGGACGCGCCGGTGACGACGGCGCGTGCGGACACGACGGGAGACGCAATGGGCATGGCGGTCATGGTAGCGCCGCCGGCGTGGCTCGATCGCGAACCGGTCGCGTGGCTGTGCGCTGGTCAGCTCGCCGAGAGCCGGAACACCCTGATCTCGCGATCGGTGCGATCGCGGTAGACCGAGTACACGTCGGTGACGTCGCTCTCGAAGAGGCGGTAGATCCGCTCGCGCTCGGGGCCGTCGAGAAGCGTCGCGACGGCGTCGACCTCGACGCCTGCCGTGTTGACCGTGCAGGCGGGGTTGGCGAGGAGATTGGCCGTCCAGGCGGGATGGCGTTCCTGGCCGAAATTGGACCCGACGACGAAGATGTCGTCGCCCTCGCGGGCGTAGAGCAGCGGCGATGTCCGCGACAGCCCGGACTTTGCGCCGGTGGTCGTCAACAGCAGCGTGGGAGCCCCGATCGGCCCCAGTACGGTGAACCGCCCCTTCGAGGCATGCAGGACACGCCGGTCGACACCGGCCGATCGACGCACCACCCACGAGCCGACGCTCGTCTTCGCGAGAGCGGTCATCGGGCCGCGCAGTGGACTCGACGTCGAGCCCCAACGCCGCTCGGCAAACGGAGACGCCATGCCACTCCTTCGATCGACGGACGTGCGACCCACACAGCTTCTCAGTTTTGCGGCTGCACGTACGTCGAATCGGTCTGGGTGTCGATCGATTGGTAGCGGTTTACTCGATACCCGCTGCGACCTCAGTGCCCTGACGGATCGCGCGCTTGGCGTCGAGCTCGGCGGCCAGGTCGGCGCCACCGATGACGTGCGTTCGGACGCCCGCCACGGTCAGCGGGTCGACGAGGTCGCGGACGGACTCCTGTCCCGCGCAGATGACCACGTTGTCGACCTCGAGGAGGCGCGTCTCACGGACCGAGCCGTCGTCGTCGTGAAAACTCAGGTGAAGTCCGGCGTCGTCGATCTTGTCGTAGGTTGCACCCGAGATCTGTTCTACGCCTTTCATTTTCACACTCGCCCGATGTACCCACCCGGTGGTCTTGCCGAGTGTCTTGCCCTGCTTGCCGCGCTTGCGTTGCACCAGGAAGACCTCGCGGGTTACCGGAAGCGGTCGGGGCGTGGTGAGGAAGCCGGGAACGTCGAGGTCTTCGCTGACTCCCCATTCCTGTTCCCATTCCTTGAGGTTGAGGGAGGGTGAGTCGTCGACGGTGAGGAATTCGGTGATGTCGAAACCGATGCCGCCCGCGCCGATCACCGCGACACGCTTGCCGATCTCGCGGTGGCCGAGCACTGCCTCGGCGTACGACATGACCATCGGGTGATCGACACCGGGGATGTCGGGTATGCGTGGGGTGACGCCGGTGGCGACGATCACCTCGTCGAAGCCCTCGGCGATGATGTGCTCGGCGTCGACGCGCTGTTCGAGATGGACGCGGACGTTGTTGAGCTCGAGCTGCCGGGTGTAGTAGCGCAGCGTCTCGGCGAACTCCTCTTTACCGGGAATCCTTGCGGCGATGGAGAATTGGCCGCCGATCGTCGGACCGGCCTCGAAGAGCTCGACCCGGTGGCCGCGTTGTGCGGCGGTGACCGCGGCCGACAGTCCGGCCGGTCCGGCGCCGATCACGGCGACCTTGCGTGCCCGACGCGTCGCGCCGAGGGTCAGCGTGGTTTCCCGTCCGGCACGCGGATTGAGCAGGCACGACACCTTCTTCCCGACGAACGCGTGGTCGAGGCATGCCTGGTTGCAGCCGATGCAGGTGTTGATCTCGTCGGCGCGACCGGTCATGGCCTTCACCGGGAATTCGGGATCGGACAGGAGCGGGCGAGCCATCGACACCGCGTCGACGCGGCCGCGGTCGAGGATCTCCTCCGCCACCTCCGGGGTGTTGATGCGGTTGCTCGCGATGAGCGGGATCGAGACCTCGTCGCGCAGTCGTTCGGTGAACTTGACGAACGCCGCGCGTGGCACCGAGGTGACGATGGTCGGCACGCCGGCTTCGTGCCATCCGATGTCGGTGTTGATGGCGTCGACGCCGAGCGCCTCGGCCTTGCGCGCCATGAGGGCGATCTCGTCCCAGGTCTGTCCGCCCTTGACGAAGTCGGCGATCGACTGCCGAAGGATGACCGGGAAGTCGCGGGGGACGCGGCGTCGGATCTCGGTGATCACCTCCACCAGAAAGCGCTGCCGGTTCTCGGTGGAGCCGCCCCACTTGTCGGTGCGGTCGTTGGTGTGCGGGCACAGGAACTGGTTGACCAGGTAGCCCTCGCCGCCCATGATCTCGACGGCGTCATAGCCGGCCTGACGCGCCAGCTTCGCGGCTTGCCCGTACGAGCGGATCACGTGCCGGATGACCGACTCGGGCATCGGCAGGTTCTTGAAGGGGTGGATGGGCGAATTCTCGCTTCCCGGAGCAACTTTCAGTGGCGTGTAGCCGTAGCGGCCCGCCTGGAGGAGTTGCATGGCAATCTTGCCGCCCGCGTCGTGCACCGCGCGGGTGACGCGCTGATGCCGCTTGGCGTCGAGCACGTTGGTCATCTTGCCCGCGAAAGGCAGGAGCTGGCCGGTGCGACTGACCGCGAAGCCGCCCGTGATGATCAGGCCGGCACCGCCGCGTGCGCGCTCGGCGTAGTAGGCGCCCAGCTTGTCGGTGTCCCACACGCGGTCTTCGAGGCCGGTGTGCATCGACCCCATGACGATGCGATTGCGCAACGTCATCCCGCCGACGGTGAGGGGCTCGAACAGACGCGGATAATACGGATTCGGTTGGCTCGAGCTGGTATTCGCGGATGGGGCTGACATCTGCGTTCTCCTGGGTCGTCGGGGATGGGGTGGGTTGGTGGTCAGGACTCGTTGCCGACGGATGGCGTCGACGCGGTGGATGTTCGACGCTGCTCGGCGTCGAGCGCGGTGATGACTTCGTCGCACCAACCGACAAAGCCTTCTTCGATGCGTACGCCGCCGCGGAGTACCAGGTACTGATGGAGGCGGCGGCCGGTCAGTGCCTGCGGGTCGGGGTAGTCGTCCTTCTCGAACGACTGGTAAAGGTGCAGTCGCGCAAGGTGTTCGGCGCGGTGCCTGCGGAGTTCGTCGATGACGTCGGTGAGGTCGGCGTGCTCTGCTGCTCGGATCTTGAGTCCGAGGTCGTCGCGGAGTTGTTGCATGGGCGTCGGCGACGAAACCCACTCGCGCAGTGCCTGACGGCCCGCGTCGGAGAGTGTGTAGACCTTCTTGTCCGGTCTGCCCTCCTGGGCGACGGGTTCGAAGCTCACCATGCCCTCGGCGTGGAGCTTGCCCAGTGTGCGATAGATCTGCTGGTGCGTCGCCGACCAGAAGTAGCCGATCGACCGGTCGAATTGCCTGCCGATCTCGTAGCCGGTGCCCGGGCGTTCGGAGAGCGACACCATGATCGCGTGTTCGAGTGCCACGACTCGACCGTACCAATGCACCTACGCACTATGCAATAGTGTGCATAGGGTTCTTGTTGCATAACCGGCCGAGTGTATTTCCCGCGTACATACAGGTCGGATGCGTGTGCACTATCGCGTCACGCCGGAGCGTTCTCCGGTTCCATCCACCGGCTCAGGTCGTAGAGATGCCCGTCGCGGAGTTCGATGATGCGGTCGGCGATCGCGGTGACCCGAGTGTCGTGCGTGATGAGCAGCGTGGTGCGCCCGTCGGCAAGCCGCCGGAGGGGGTCGAGGATTCGGCTCGTGGTCGCGGCGTCGAGACCCGACGTCGGTTCGTCGAGGATGAGCGCCGGAGTGTTCCGGAGCATCGCACGGGCGATCGCGATACGTTGCCGTTGACCACCGGAGAGCGTGAGGCCGCCGTCGTCGAGCCGGGCGTCGTAGCCGTCGGGCAATCTGCGGATGAACTCGTCGGCGTCGGCGGCCACCGCGGCGGCGATGATTTCTTCGCGAGTCGCGGCCGGCCGGCCGTAGGCGATGTTGTCGGAGATGCTGGCGCCCTTGATGATCGGCTGCTGGGGAAGCAACGTGATGTGATCGCGAATCCAGCGGCCGGTCAGGTCGTCGTAATCGACGTCGCCGATGGTCAGGTTCCCGGAGTCGGGATGTTCGAATCGGCACAGCAGCGACGCCAGCGTCGACTTTCCGACGCCGCTCGGTCCGATCAGTGCGGTGATGGTCCCCGGCGCGAGGTCGAGGTCAACGGCGTCGAGGACCGTCTGGTGCTCGCGCGCCAGGGTGACGTCGCGCAGCGCGATGCCGACCGGCGTCGTCGGGCGTAGTGGTGATCGAACGGTCGCGGGGATGTCAGCGAGTTCGACGCGTTCGACGGGTGCGACGTCGAGGACCTCGGCAACACGCTCGGCGCTGATCACCGCGGACGCGATGGCGATCCGGATGTCGGCCAGCTCCTGCATCTTGGGATAGAGCATCCCGAGATAGCCGGTGAGGGCCAGCAGCCCGCCGACGCTGAGCTGGCCCTGGCGTACCTGCCAGACGCCCACGATCGCGATGGCCAACGTGACGACGACCTGCCCGAAGCTCAAGATGCCGCCCAGTCCGGCCTCGACGCGGGTCTGCGCAAGGCGGGCGCTCATCCAGGTGACCCCGTGCCGGTGGAGTCGAGCGTGTTCGCGCCCCTGCTGGTTGTAGGCGACGGCCGTCTCGTGGCCGAGGAGTGCGGTTTCGACGGAGTCGGCGATGTCGCTGTTGGCGCCTCGTTCGTCGCGGGTGACGCGTTCCTGCCGACGGGCGAAGAATGCGGACAGACCCCACAGCGCCGGGACTGCGGCCAGCGCGACGAGCGCGACCTGCCAGCTCATGATGAGTGCGGCGACGACCAAGCCGATGGTGTGGGCCAGCGCGATCACGAACTGCATCACGCCTGTCCCGATCAGGTACTCGACCGCTTCGAGGTCGCCGGTGTGCCGGGTGACGAGATTGCCCAGGCCCAGCCGTCGATGCTGGACGGGGTGAAGGCGCTGGACGTGGTCGAAGAGTTGATCACGCAGCCGTAACACGACGCGTTCGGAGATGCCCACGGACACGACCTGACCGAAATAGTCTCCGCCGCAGGAGATTGCCGTGATGAGGAGCCAGAGGAGCGCAAGGCGTGCAAACGTGGTGACGCTGTTCGAGTCGAGCGCGCCGTCGATGACATCTGCGAGCACGAAGACGGCAACCACCTCGCATGCCGCAGCGATGCCGAGCAGGGTTCCCGCGAGGGCGAATCGTCTGGCCTCGCCTCGTACTGCGGGAGAGAAGCGTCGAAAAGCTTGTCGCGCGTTCATCGGACGTCCTTCTGTGTCGGTAGGCATGAGAACAGGAGCCGACTCGGGCGTCGATGGCGCTCATGGCGGCGTCGGACGTCCGTGTCGGCTCCCATGGGCCGGAAGGTCAGTAGACCCAGCGCCAGTCCCAGCGGTGCGCGCGTGCATTCCAGAAGCGCTGGCGACGACGGCGACGCGGCGGCTGCGGGGCAGGGGCCTGGCGCGGGCCGTTGTTGTTCTGCTGCGGAGGGGTGTTGATAGGCATGGGATCTCCTTCGTGACTACCTGCCGGCGGCGTTGCCGACGAGGAGAACACTATGGAGCTTCGCTGACCGCGCCCTGCGGCGACGCTGGGAGGCGGCTGTCAACGCAAAAGTGCTGTCCGACAGTGGGTTACCGATCGGCTCGGGGCCCGGGTATGCGCGGTCGCCAGTCTCGGTATGTCGGTAACCCGGCGTCGCGCTCTGCGATCCCGCAGACTGATTCTCGTGCGTAACGACGAAACTCGTGATGGCGACGGCGACAACGGTGGAGGGAGCGAGCGCGGGGGCTCCGGCGCCACCACGACGTCGCGACGACTGGCCGACAACATGGGATGGACACGCGTCGACGTCGACGACGTTGTCGGACCGGGGGAGCGGCTGTCGTGGCCCAAGACGGTGAGTATCGGCCTGCAGCATGTCGTCGCCATGTTCGGCTCGACGTTCCTCGTACCCGTGCTCACCGGATTCCCGCCTGCCACAACGCTGCTCTTCTCCGGGATCGGTACCGCACTGTTCCTCATCATCACCGGTAACCGGCTGCCGAGCTATCTCGGTTCGAGCTTCGCGATCATCGCGCCGGTGCTCGCGGCGACGGCGTCGAACGGGCAATCGTCTGCGCTCGGCGGGATCGTCGTTGTGGGTGCTTTGCTCGCGCTGATCGGCGTCATCGTGCACTTCGCGGGCGTCCGGTGGATCGACCTCGTGATGCCCCCGATCATCACCGGAACGATCGTGGCCCTGATCGGACTGAACCTTGCGCCATCGGCAAAAGCGAACTTCGAGAAACAGCCGGTAACCGCGACGATCGTGCTGGTGTTACTGGTCTTGTCGATCGCATTTCTGCGCGGACTGCTCGGACGACTGGCCATCGTATTGAGTGTGGTGATCGGCTATGTGGTGGCGTTGATCCGCAACGAGGTCGACACGAGCGCCATCCACGCTGCGAGTTGGATCGGCCTGCCCGATTTCCAGACCCCGACGTTCCACCTCTCGGTGATCCCGACGTTCTTACCCGTGGTACTCGTGCTGGTGGTCGAGAACATCGGGCACGTGAAATCCGTGGCGATGATGACCGGAGCGAACTTCGACGACCGGATGGGCAGAGCGTTGTTCGCCGACGGACTGTCGACGATGATCGCGGGTTCGGGCGGAGGGTCGGCGACCACGACATATGCCGAGAACATCGGCGTCATGGCAGCGACCAAGGTCTATTCGACGGCGGCGTACTGGGTCGCTGCTGCTGTGGCGATCATCCTGGGGCTGTGCCCGAAGATCGGCGCCGTGATCGCGTCGGTTCCCTCCGGGGTTCTCGGAGGCATCACCACGGCGCTCTATGGCCTCGTCGCGATCATCGGTGTGCACATCTGGGTGACCAACCGCGTCGACTTCTCCCGCCCCATCAACCAGTTCACCGCCGCGATTCCACTGATCATCGCCATCGCGGACTTCAGTTGGACCATCGGCGACGTGAGCTTCGGTGGCATCGCGATCGGTGCGGTCTGCGCACTGCTCATCTATCACACGATCCACCTCATCGGTGGGTGGCGAGGAACTGCGGGAGTGCGCGGCGCCTAGCTGAGAGGTGTTGTTCTCCAGGATGATTCACACGCCGAACGGCGCGGCGTAGTGCATGACTCCGGTCGGAAGCGGCTTGGTCTCGTCGAGTGTCATCGCCATGACGGCGTCGTCGGGGGCGTCGAACGGCACGGTGATCCCGTGTGTCGATGCGCGTTCGAACCCGAATCGCGGGTAGTAGTCTGCGTGCCCGAGCACGACGACGTGTGGTTCACCCATCTGCCTTGCGGCCTCGAGAAGTGCACGGTTGACGGCGCTGCCCGCGCCGCGGTTCTGGAATTGCGGCAGCACCGAAACAGGCCCCAATCCCAAGACCGGAGAGTCGTCGACATAGCCGCGGGTCGCGACGCCGTGCCCCACGACACGTCCCGACTCGTCGGTGGCGACGATCGACAGTCCGTCAATCCAGGCAGGGTCACGCCGTAAGCCGTCGAGGATCTCGGCTTCCTCGGTTGTGGGGAACGCGGCAAGGGTGACCTCTCGAACGGTCGGTACGTCGGCCGGGGTTTCGGTACGGGTGTGCCACTGGGAGGTCGGGCTCTGCTCAGACATCAGGGGTGACGCTATCAGCGTTGCGTGGCGGCGCAATTGAATTTCACGCCGGTCGGGCAGCGTTGTCGATACCGATGCTGGTGCCATGACAAGCTCGTCGGATGACTCCGACAAATGGTGCAGGCGATCCGCCTCCGATTCAGATCGAGTGGACCGCGCGGCAAGGCGACGCCCGACGCGCCACATTGTCGTCGCTCGCAGCGCCGCGCCTCTGGGCGCGCACTGTCGGTGTAGCCGCGGTCTTCGCGACAATCTTTGCCGCGGTGTGTATTGCCACGGGTAGCGGGTGGACCTTGGGACTGCTGATCGGTGTCGGCGTATTCCTCTTTTGCTCTGTTGCGTGGATCGGTGCGGCGCTGATTGCCGCCTACTTCCAGAACCGCAGGATGCTAGCCCCGGGAGCCACGTGGGGGGCCGGGGCCGACGATGAGTTCCTGCGCGTCGATACACCGGCGTCGACGTTGATGTTGCGGCGCGACAGCATCCGATCGGTGACACCAATCGGCGGGCAACTCGTGCTGGTGAAGGCGTCGGCCAAGACCGTCAGATTGCTGCCAGCGGCGCTCTTCGCGCAACCGGTGTGGACGCTCGAATCTCGCTGATGGTCGTGGATGACGGGCGCAACGAGCGTCCACACCAGCCGGAGGCTGGCAGAGGTGTCACACCAGCCGGAGACTGGCAGAGGTGTCACAGTGCCCCCGGCAGGACTCGAACCTGCGACCTAGGGATTAGAAGGCCCTTGCTCTATCCACCTGAGCTACGGAGGCGAAACCGACACGCAGAGTGTACGGCAGAGAGCCGGGTGCCCTGACTTCGGCCGTATCGGGTGACGTTGTCCGTATCCACAGACGGAGTCCCGTCCACAGGTTGGTCTCGCGCTCGGTGTCGGGGGCTTGTTCTCCGGAATGCTCACAGGCAGCCATCTCAGCCCGAGTTCGGAAACTCGGTACCTGCAGTCGGATGGCACCTCACGGCAGGAGCGGAGCAAATGTACGAAACGTATTCGACGATCGTGGGCCGAGTGATCTCCGACCCCAGGCGCAACCGCATGGCGAACGGTGACGAGGTGATCTCGTTCCGCATGGCCAGCAACACGCGTCGACGAGATCGCACAACAGGCGAGTGGATCGACGGGAACAGTCTGTTCCTGACCGTTTCATGCTGGCGGCGGCTGGTCGCGGGCGTGGCGTCCGCGGTCGAGAAGGGGCGGCCGGTCATCGTGCACGGGGCAATTCACACGAATAGCTACACGACCAGCGGCGGCGAATCGCGCACGGAGTTGGAGATGATCGCCGACTCTGTCGGCCTCGACCTCGCACGCTGCGTCGTCGAGTACCGCGGTCGCGGCGATGCCGCGGCTCCTCAGTCTGCGGGTACGCAAGCATCGGGCGTCGACACACCCGACGATGCTGCTGGCGCTGCGGCGTGACCGAGAGGTCTCCACGATGAACGCAGGAGGGGTGTGTTCATCGTGGCGGGTCTCGTCATGAGGCGACAATGTCTGCAACGCAACGGAATCCGAGGTGCGACGTCGCCGAGTCGTCGGATTGTGGAGAGCGGGCGGCGGGTCGGTAGCGTCGGCAGTACTGCGGTGAGCACAGGTGTGAGCCGCCCTTCGTGACACGCGTGACCTGTGGAGATGTGGTGGGCGCCAAGAGGTCCGGCCGACCGTCGGGGGAGACGGTCGCAAGATCGGGCGGGACGTGGCGCGGAGTGAAGACGTCCGATGTGCGCTCCCAGACGTTGCCGATCATGTCGAGGAGTCCGAAGCCGTTGGGTGGATAACTACCGATTCTCGACGTTCCGCTCCAACCATCGCTCGCATAGGGAAAGTCGCCGATCCAGGTGTTGGCGAGAATCTCACCGTCGGGGTGCAACTCGTCGCCCCACGCGTACTCGTGTCCGACGACGCCGCCGCGCGCGGCGTACTCCCACTCGGCTTCGGTGGGGAGCCGACGCCCCGCCCATGCGGCGTAGGCGACGGCGTCGGCGTAGGCGATCTGGGTGACGGGGTGGTCGCCGTGGCCGACGATGTCGGTCGCGGGTCCAAGCGGGTGACGCCACGACGCTCCCGGCTGCCATCGCCACCACGCTCGCCAGTCGGTGAGGTCAACGGGACCTGCCGTCGGTGTGAAGACGAGCGCACCCGGAACGAGCATCGCTGGGTCGGCGCCGGGGAAATCGGCTGGGTCGATGTCGCGCTCGGCAACGGTCACATACCCGGTGGCGCTGACGAACGCCGCGTACTGCGCATTGGTCACCGGATGCCGTTCGATCGCGAAAGCGCCGATGCGACGCTCATGTGCGGGACGTTCCTCGGAGTAGAAGCGATCCGAACCCATACAGAAGACGCCGCCGGTGAGCTCGACGAGCTCGGTCAGCGGCGCAGAGGCGGTCACACTCTCGATGGTGCCAGTGATCGTGTTCGCATGTCTGTGGCGATCGCGGCGCCGAATCCGCGAGCGGGCGCGTCCGACTCGATCACGGCCATGTGGGAGAGTGTCGTGCCACGTCGATAGAGTGGTACGCGACGTTGCGCCGAGAGCCTGCCGTGTCGCCGAAGTGCGACACCCCGCATGCACTCTCCGGTATCGGAGCTCGAGCGCAGATGACCACAAAACCGCAGGTGAGGACATTACGTGGCTGGCGAGTTCATTTACACGATGAAGAAGGTGCGCAAGGCGCACGGTGACAAGGTCATTCTCGACGACGTCACCATGTCCTTCTATCCGGGTGCCAAGATCGGCGTTGTCGGTCCCAACGGTGCCGGTAAGTCGTCGATCCTGAAGATCATGGCGGGAATCGACCAGCCGTCGAACGGCGAGGCATTCCTCGACCCGGAGGCCACCGTCGGCATTCTGTTGCAGGAGCCGCCCCTCAACGAGGAGAAGACCGTCAAGCAGAACGTCGAGGAGGGGATGGGCGAGATCAAGCAGAAGCTCGACCGCTTCAACGAGATCGCCGAGCTGCTCGCCACCGACTACTCCGACGAACTCATGGAGGAGATGGGCAAGCTCCAGGAAGACCTCGACAACGCCGACGCCTGGGATCTCGACTCGCAGATCGACCAGGCAATGGACGCGCTGCGCTGTCCCCCCGGCGATTCGCCTGTCACCCACCTGTCGGGTGGTGAGCGCCGACGCGTCGCGCTGTGCAAGCTGCTGCTGTCCAAACCTGATCTGCTACTGCTCGACGAGCCGACCAACCACCTCGACGCCGAGAGTGTGCTGTGGCTCGAGCAGTTTTTGGCGTCGTACCCCGGCGCAGTCCTCGCGGTGACGCACGACCGCTACTTCCTCGACCACGTCGCCGAATGGATCTGCGAGGTCGACCGCGGCAAGCTGCACCCGTACGAGGGCAACTACTCCACCTATCTGGAGAAGAAGGCCGAGCGACTCGAGGTCCAGGGCAAGAAGGACCAGAAGCTGCAGAAGCGCCTCAAGGAAGAGCTCGCGTGGGTGCGTTCGGGCGCGAAGGCCCGTCAGACGAAGAACAAGGCCCGCCTCTCGCGGTACGAGGAGATGGCAGCGGAGGCCGAGAAGACGCGCAAGCTCGATTTCGAGGAGATCCAGATCCCGACGCCGCCGCGTCTGGGTGACGTGGTGGTCGAGGTGGCCAACCTCGACAAGGGCTTCGACGGTCGCGTGCTGATCAAGGATCTGTCGTTCACGTTGCCGCGCAACGGAATCGTCGGTGTCATCGGACCCAACGGTGTGGGTAAGACGACGCTGTTCAAGACCATCGTCGGACTCGAGGAGCCCGACTCCGGCTCGGTGAAGGTCGGCGATACGGTCAAGCTCAGCTACGTCGACCAGAACCGCACCAACATCGACCCGAAGAAGAACGTGTGGGAGGTCGTCTCCGACGGCAACGACTACATCGAGGTCGGCCAGAACGAGATGCCCTCGCGTGCGTACGTCAGCGCCTTCGGTTTCAAGGGCCCCGATCAGCAGAAGCGGGCAGAGGTGCTCTCCGGTGGAGAGCGCAACCGCCTGAACCTGGCGTTGACGCTCAAAGAGGGCGGCAACCTGATCCTGCTCGACGAGCCGACCAACGACCTCGACGTCGAAACCCTCGGCTCGCTCGAGAACGCCCTCGAGTCGTTCCCGGGATGTGCCGTGGTGATCAGTCACGACCGGTGGTTCCTCGACCGGACCTGTACCCACATTCTCGCGTGGGAGGGCAATGTCGAAGAGGGACAATGGTTCTGGTTCGAAGGCAACTTCGAGGCGTATGAGGCGAACAAGGTCGACCGGCTCGGACCCGATGCCGCGCGTCCGCACCGGGTTACTCACCGGAAACTCACTCGCGACTGAATCGCGTCACTACCATCGCGGTAGGGCTCGAATCGGAGATCATCTCCCAATCTCCTTGAAGTGAAGGTGAGTGCGTTGTCTCAAGAGAGTGCTCTGTTGCCTGCGGCGGTCAGCTGCTATCTCAACGCGAGCAACCCTCCGGGCGACGCGCACCACCCGACGACGGGTTCGGAAGGTGGTCTCACCGACGCGACCGACCTCGACGCGATCGACGACGCTGATCTGAACCGCGTGCGTCGACACGTCCGGTTGGCGTCGACGCGATCAGCAGGGCAGTGCCTGGTCGACGTGAGCTCGGGACCGTCGGGAACCGAGATCGTCGTCGTCAACGACGACATGCCACTTCTGGTCGAAGCGGTGCTGACGGTTGTCGAGGCGCACGGACTGACCGTCAGCCGCATCGACCATCCGGTGATGGCGGTGGCGCGCGACGAGGCAGGCACGCTCAGCGACATCGGCGCCGGACCAGACCGCACAACGGAGTCGTGGATCTACGTGGTCGCGATGTCGGCGAAGGGTGAGGTCGACACCGAGGCCTTGCGTACCGAACTCGTCGACGTCATCGCCCGTGTGGCCGACGTCGACCGCGACGCGGTGGATATGCGCGGCCGCCTGTCGACCTGCGGTGCCGACTGCGCCGTCGCCCCGACCACCGCGCAATCGGGTATAGCCGCCGTCGACCGGTACGAGTATTCGCGCCTTCTCGACTGGTTCGCGGGCAACCACTTCGTGCCACTCGGCTACCGCAGGGTGGGCGTCGACGGCGCGGTCTCCGACGGCCGGGGTCTGTGGCGGAGCGACTCACTCCTCGACCTCACCCAGGCGCGCGACTTCGGAGTGCTCACGCAGCCGCCGCTGTTGCCGCGTGTCTCGCGGGTCTATCTCGAAACCGGCGTGCACCGGTCGAACTATCCGATCCTGATCCAGATTCCCGAGTTCGACGCCGCCGGAACGCATGTGGGAGAACACCGATTCCTCGGCACCTTCACCTCGTCCGGCCTGCACCAGACGATCCTCGACGTCCCCGTGCTGCGCGGCAAAGTGCACGAGGTGATCCGCCGCGCCGGCGTCGACGAGGATTCGTTTGCCGGTCAGTCGATGATCGAACTGCTGCAGAACTACCCGCTGGTGGAGATGTTCGCGTCGTCGGATGCCGAGTTGAGCCGTCGGATCGGCGAGATGTTCGACGCCGTGGCCACGCGAACCCTGCGCGCGTTTGTGCGCGTGAATCCGCAGGGCAGTACCGCCACCGCGCTCATCTATCTACCTCGCGACCGGTACAACACGCAGAACCGCCTGGCGCTGCAGAACGTTGTCTCAGAACAACTGCATGGCACTGCGCTCGAGTACTCGGCACGGGTCAGCGAGATGCCCCTCGCGCAACTACAGGTGATGGTCCGCGTCGACGAATCCGACGCCGCACGACGCGGCACCTTCGACATCGGGACGCCCGAACAGAGCGCCATCCAGCACGAACTGGCACAGTCCATCCGGACGTGGGACGAGCGGTTCCGCGAAGCAGCGGGCGGACTCGACGCGGCGTCGGCCAGGCTTCCCGTCGGCGGCGTCGACGCCCTGTTTCGATTGCTTCCCGCGCTGCCCGAGGATTACAAGGACCAGCGCGAGCCGTCGGACGCACTCGCCGACCTCATCCGTGTCGCCGATCTCGACGCCGGCGATATCGCCGTGGCGCTGGCGCAGACCGGCAGCGAGCCCGGGGCGCTGTGGAAGTTCACACTGTATTTGTGCGGCGGCGCAGCCACCTTGACCGACGTGCTGCCAGTGCTCCACAGCCTCGGCCTCGACGTCGTCGACGAGCATCCGTATCGCCTCGTGCGCCCGGATGGACAGGTCTGCCACGTCTACGAATTCAGTGTCGCGTTGGCCGACGGTATGTCGGTGGATCTCGACTCCGACGACGACCTCGACCAGCGGTTCACCGATGCCTTCGTCCAGATCTGGCGGCAACGCGCAGAGGTCGACGCCTACAACGAGTTGATCATCAGGTGCGGCCTCGACTGGCGTTCTGCGGCGATGCTTCGTGCGTACGGTCGGTACCTGCGCCAGTGCGGCTTCTCCTACAGCAACACCCTGGTTGCGCACACGCTCGGCGAGTACCGCGATGTCACGCGGGGACTCGTCGAGCTGTTCGAGGCGTCGTTCGACCCCGACCACCCCGACGACGAGCGACGCGACCGCGCGGCAGCTGCGCTCAGCGACGACATCGGCAAGGTCCTCGGACTCGAAGCCGACCGCATCGTCTCGGCGTTCTCCGCCGTCATCGGGGCGACGTCGCGCACCAACTTCTACGTCCGCGACGACGACGCCGACCGACCCGTGATGTCGTTCAAGTTGCGGCCCAGAGAGATTCCGCAAACGCCCGAGCCACGGCCACTGCATGAGATCTTCGTGTACTCGCCGCGCGTCGAAGGTGTGCACCTGCGTTTCGGTGCCGTTGCCCGCGGCGGACTGCGCTGGTCGGATCGACGCGAGGATTTCCGCACCGAGATCCTGGGTCTGGTCAAGGCGCAGGCCGTCAAGAACGCGGTGATCGTGCCCGTCGGCGCCAAGGGCGGATTCGTCGTCAAGCGGCCGCCCGCACCGACCGGTGACGCCGCCGCGGACCGTGACGCCACGCGCGCCGAGGGTATTGCGCAGTATCGAGATTTCATCTCCGGCCTGCTCGACGTCACAGACAACCTCGACCAACACACCGGTGCGGTCATCCCCGCGAGGTCGGTGGTGCGTCGAGACGGTGACGACACGTATCTCGTCGTCGCTGCGGACAAGGGCACGGCGTCGTTTTCCGATATCGCCAATGATGTTGCAGCACAATATGATTTCTGGCTCGGGGATGCTTTTGCCTCGGGCGGTTCGGCAGGATACGACCACAAGGCGATGGGCATCACCGCGCGAGGTGCGTGGGAATCGGTCAAGCGTCACTTCCGTGAGATGAGCGTCGATACCCAGTCGCAGGACTTCACCGTCGCCGGTATCGGCGACATGAGCGGCGACGTATTCGGCAATGGCATGCTGTTGTCGCAGCACATCCGTCTCGTCGCGGCGTTCGATCACCGGCACGTGTTCGTCGATCCGAATCCGGACGCCGCGTCGTCGTATACCGAACGCGCACGGCTCTTTTCGTTGCCGCGCTCGTCGTGGGCCGACTACGACACCTCGCTCATCAGCGAGGGCGGCGGGGTCTGGTCGCGGGAGACCAAGTCGATTCCGATCAGTGAACAGATGCGCACGGCACTCGGGCTCGAGGTAGGTGTCGACGCGTTGTCGCCGCCGGAACTGATTCACGCGATCCTGCTGGCGCCGGTGGACCTGCTGTGGAACGGCGGCATCGGCACCTACATCAAGTCGTCGTCTGAATCCGACGCGCAGGTGGGGGACAAGGCCAACGACGCGATCCGCGTCGACGGAGATCAGTTGCGCGCCAAGGTCGTCGGCGAAGGTGGCAACCTCGGCGTGACCGAACGTGGGCGGATCGAGTTCGACCTCGCGGGCGGGCGCATCAACACCGATGCGATGGACAACTCGGCGGGCGTCGATTGTTCCGACCACGAAGTCAACATCAAGATCCTGCTCGACTCTGCGGTCTCAACCGGGCAACTCGAGGCTGCTGACCGCGATCCGCTGCTCGAGTCGATGACCGACGAGGTCGCCGATCTGGTGCTGGCCGACAACGTGTCGCAGAACTCCGAGCTCGGTTTCTGTCGCGCGTACTCGCTCGAGCGCGTCGATGTGCACGCCCGCCTGCTCCACGAGATCGCCTCGCGCGGCGTCGATCTGACGCTCGAGGCGCTGCCGACACCGCAGCAGTTGATCAAGCGGCTGCATTCGGATGTGCACCGCGGGCTCACCTCGCCAGAACTCGCGACGCTGATGTCGCACGTGAAGCTGATCGCCAAGGACGACCTCCTGGGAGGTGACCTGCCCGAGAACGATGTGTTCGAGGGTCTTCTCGCCGAGTACTTCCCGCTTCCACTGCGCGAACGTTTCGCAGACGGTATCCGTGCGCACCGACTGCATCGCGAGATCGTCACCACCGTCCTCGTCAACGAAGTCGTCGACCGAGCGGGCATCACGCACCTGTTCCGGCTCGGAGAGTCGACGGGCTCGACGACCGAGGAGGCAGTGCGGGCCTACGTGGTTGCCGACCGGGTCTTCGGACTCTCGGATCTCTTCGCGCGCATCCTGCATGCCGACGCTCCGGTGGAAGCCATCGACGAGATGATGCTCTACGAGCGGCGACTGCTGTTCCGGGCGTCGAGATGGCTGCTGGCGTTTCGTCCGCAACCGCTCGCGATGGCGGCGGAGATCACCCGCTACGCCGAGCAGGTGGCTGAACTGACCGCGCTGATCGACAGCTGGTTCGGCGCACAGTCGGCCGCCGACGTCGAGCGACGCGTCGAGCACTACCGCGAACTCGGTGTCGAGACTGACCTCGCCCACGACGTCGCGATCAGTCTTCATCGGTTCTGCCTGCTCGACATCGTCGATGCTGCCGAGATCGCCGACTGCGATCCCGTCGAGGTCGGCGAGCTGTACTTCGCGATCATGGAGCATTTCGGACTCGAGGAACTGCTCACCGCGGTCTCGACGCTCGAGTACGGTGACCGCTGGCATGCGTTGGCGCGCTTGGCTCTTCGCGACGACATGCACGGCGCCCTGCGTGCCCTCACGCTCACGATCCTGCAGAGCAGCGAACCCGATGAGAGCGCGGCCGAGAAGATCTCCGAGTGGGAGTCGTCGCACTCGTCGCGGCTGTCACGGGTGCGGTCGATGCTCGCCGATATCGAGCAGGGTCCAGAACTCGACCTCGCGACGCTGTCGGTTGCGGCGCGGCAGTTGCGCAGCCTCATCAGGTGACGAACCTCTTCAGTTGACGACCATCGGCCCTCTCACGGGGAGGTGTCGCGAACGAAAGGACAGTCGTGCTCTACGAGGACGAGGGAGTCAGGACCGACGCCGGTTACGTGGTCAAGGTTCCCGTCCGCTGGTCGGACATGGATGTGTTCGCGCACATCAACCACGCGCGCATGGTGACACTCATCGAAGAGGCTCGGATTCCCTGGCTCTTCTACGATGGTCGGCCCACCGCAGACCTGCGTCGCGGCTGTGTCGTCGCGGATCTGCACGTCAAGTATCGCCAACAGGTGCGCCACGACGAGGGGCCGATCGTCGTGACCATGTTCGTCGAGAAGGTGCGCGCCGTCGACTTCGTCGTCGGATACGAGGTGCGTCCAGATGCCGCGTCGCCGACCGACAAACCCGCTGTCACCGCGACCACCCAACTCGTGGCATTCGACGTCGACGCACAGCGGCTGCGGCGACTGACCCCGGATGAACGTGAGTACCTGGAGAGTTTTCGCCGCACCTCGGACGACAGCGCGTGATCGCGTTACCCGAGCGGTTCGTCGTCGCCGCCGGTCCCGACGACCGCAGGGACGCACTGGCCTTCCTGACGCGCGCCATGCGACTCGACGAAGCCGCGGTCATCAGAGTGGTGCAACGCTCCGACGGGCTACTCGCGTTCTGGGCACATACGGGGTTCGATGTCCTGGTCACCCGGTCGATCTTCGGCAGTGCTGCGCCGTCGGACATCGTCGTCGACGCCGACACACTCCGGGGCCGGTTGAGCGACGGTACGGCGGGCGTTCCGGTGGAGCCGGGGATGTCACTCGACTCCGCGTGGCGTGGTGCGCTGCCACTACGCAGCGGCTACCGGCATCTCGACGACGTCCCCGCGCGGACCGTTGTCGAGTTGACGCGCGAGGGAGCACGCCTCGCGCGCGAGGAGGGCAGCAACTTCGGGCCTGCGACGGGCCTGCTCGATCAGGGTGTACTCGACGTCTCGTCTGCCGACGGGGCACTGAATGCCACGGTTTCGCTGCGCTCGTTGTTCGCGCTCACCGCAATGGGTTTCGTGCGCGACGCCGACGGCCACGAGGTCACCGAGACATCGCCGATCGACGCCATCGGCGCCACCGAACCTGTGCGCGTGCGCATTTCGGCAGCGTGGATTCGGATCGACGCGCGCTACGGTTCGGTGTACCAGCGCCGGCACCGCGACCTCGATGTCACGGTTGTCTAGCGGTTCTCAGACGAGCCATGCGGCGGCATTGGGTGCCAGCATGCCGTCGACGAGGGGTGCGCTCGTCAAAATGAGTTCTCCCGGCGGTAGCCCGACCGGTTCGCTCGTCGTGTTCAGAGCGCACACCAGGTGTCCCTCGGAGCGTCGGAATGCCAGGCACCCCGCGGGTGCGCCGTACCACTCGATGTCATCGCCGGCGAATTCTTCACGCTCATAACGCAATTCGATGGCCGTGCGGTACAGCGACAGCGTCGAGTTCATGTCTTCGAGCTCGGCTTCGACGGTGAACTCCGCCCACGATTCTGGAATCGGAAGCCACGTCTGCGGATTCGTCGAGAAACCGAACGGCGGCTCGGAGCCCTCCCACGGCAGCGGTACCCGGGATGCGTCCCGCCCGCGTTCGGTGTGTCCGGAGCGTTCCCAGACCGGGTCCTGCAGCGCGTCGTCGGGCAGATCGGCGTTGGGCAGGCCGAGTTCTGCGCCGTTGTAGATGAATATCGAACCGGGAAGCGCGAATTCGACGAGCGCCATCGCCCGTGCCCGCGCAGTGCCCAGCTCGATGTCGGCGTGGGGCGCCGGCTCGGCTTCCGGTGTCTCGGCTTCTGGTGCCTCGCTGTCAGAAGTGTCGCTGTCAGAAGTGTCGCTGTCCGGTGTTTCGCCGTCGGGAGTCTCGCTGTCGGGGATCGCACCGGCCAGACCGTAGCGGGTCACCTCACGGTCGACGTCGTGATTCGACAACGTCCAGGTCGGTGTTCCGCCGACGCTGTGCACGGCGTCGAGGGAGTTCTCGATCGCATCGCGGATGGCGTCTGCGTCGAACGGTGCCTTGGCGAGTCTGAAATTGAAGCCCAGATGCAGCTCGTCGGGGCGGAGGTACTCCGCGAATCGCTCGTTGTCGTCGACCCAGATCTCGCCGACGTTCGCGGCACCGGGGTAGTCGTCGATGACCGCGCGGATCTTTCGGTGGATGTCGTGGACCGCGTAGTTGTTGAACCTCGGGTCGTCGTCACGGTTGACCAGGAGGCCCGCAGCCTCGACATCCATGTCGGGAAGATCCGCGGGTTTGGCCATGCCGTGTGCGACGTCGATGCGGAAGCCGTCGACGCCGCGGTCGAGCCAGAAGCGCAGTGTCTTCTCGAGGTCGTCGAAGACCTCGGGGTTCTCCCAGTTCAAGTCGGGCTGCTCGGGCGCGAAGATGTGCAGGTACCACTGTCCGGGCGTGCCGTCGGGCTCGATGACACGGTCCCACGCGGGTCCGCCGAAGATGCTGACCCAGTTGTTCGGTGGCTCGTCGCCGTTCTCGCCCCGCCCGTCACGGAAGATGTACCGCGCACGTTCGGGACTGCCCGGTCCCGCCGCCAGTGCGTCGATGAACCATTGATGCTTGTCGCTGGTGTGGTTGGGGACGAGGTCCATGGTCACGCGGATCTCGCGATCGTGCGCCTCGGCGATCAGTTCGTCGAACGTCGCCAGATCGCCGAAGAGCGGATCGATATCGCGCGGGTCCGAGACGTCGTAACCGTGGTCGGCCATGGGGGAGCGCATGATCGGGCTCAACCACAGCGCGTCGATACCGAGCAGCTCGAGATAGCCGAGCTTGTCGATGACCCCGGCGAGGTCGCCGACGCCGTCGCCGTCGAGATCGGAGAACGACCGGGGGTAGATCTGGTAGAAGATCGCCGAACGCCACCAGGTGTCGTCGGCAGGGTCGAGCTGGGTCGCGACAGCTGCGACTCCTTCTGTCTCAGGGACATCGTTCTCGGGGACATCGTTCTCGGGGACATCGTTCGCCTCGATGACGTCCTGGCCGTCGGCGTCGAGTGCGTCGTCGCTGAGGTCGTCGGGTGTCTCGTCGCTCACCGCGACAATTCTGCCCTACCTGTGTTTTCCCGTAGAAGACCAGGTGGCATCGGCGCGTCGTGTCCGATCTGTCGGATTGATGCAGGCGAGATCAGAAGGGTGAATTGACCATCGACTGGGCGGCCATCTCCATGTAGTCGACGAGCGCCTGGCGGTGGGGCGGGTCGAGGGTGTCGTCGTCGATCGACGCGATGGCGGTGTGCATGCAGCGCAGCCACGCGTCGCGCTCGATCGGGCCGATGGTGAACGGCTGATGGCGCATGCGCAGTCGGGGGTGGCCTCGTTCCTCGGAGTAGGTTCGCGGGCCTCCCCAGTACTGCTCGAGGAACATGCGGAGTCGACGCTCGGCAGGGCCGAGGTCTTCTTCGGGGTACATCGGCCGGAGGATCTCGTCGGCGGCGACCTCTCGATAGAAGACGCTGGTCAGCTTCTCGAAGGTCTCGTGGCCACCGACCTCGTCGTAGAACGAACGATGGACCTGGGTGTTCGCCGGCTGGCCGCCGGCAGGGATGTTGCCGCTCACCCGACCCATTGTCCCCACCGTGCGCTGTGGTCTCAACATCGCCGCGAGAAGGCGCCCGCGACAGCGCTCCGGACGCGTCTACGACAGACCGTAGGGGTCGGTGCCCGAACGGCTGTGGTGTGGGCTAAATTGATCACACGACCTGTGCGGCGTGAACGTGTCAACGCGCGCTCACCGGCCGTGCGGCAAGAGGGTTTACCGATCGGAAGGGTCTCATGGACAACTGGATCGCCTACATCGGAGTGCCTGTCACGGTCCTGGTGGTTATCTTCGCCCTGGCGTGCGTGGTCTCGATGGCATTCTCGAATGGCGTCAAGTATCCCAAGCAGCAGGAATACACGCTCGACCAGAAGTGGGACCGTGGACCGCTGCTCTTCTCCGCAACGGAGATCGAACCGATTGCGTTACCGCGTCACGCGGAACCGAATGATGTGGATGGAGGCTCGGCCAGTGCCAAGTGGTGAGATTTCGCAGACGACAGGTTCCGAAGGATCGCACGAGGTCATCGCGGCCTCCGCGCTGCCCGTCGGCACGGTCATCACCAACAGCGGGCGCGTCTCGTCCACCCGCTTTCCCGGTCAGACCGCGACGACCCCTCCCTTCTCCCGCGATGAACTGATCGCACTCGACGACGCGATCCACGCCGCGACCGAAAAGGCGCTGGTCCGCTTCTCCGTCTACATCGGAGAACTCGGAACCGATCCGGTCGCCGATGCGCGCAACGTGCTGCTCAAGGCAGCTCCCGAGCCCGCATACGGCACACTGCTCGCGGTGTCACCCAACACGCATGACGTCGTGGTGGTGTCGGGTAGCGAGGTCGCCGACCGCATCAATGATCGCGTCGCCGATCTGGGCGTGACCGCCGCCATCGGCAGCTTCCGTCAGAACGAGCTCATCGACGGACTCGTCTCCGCGCTGCACGTTATGGCGACGGCAGCAGCACCCATCTGAAGCTGCGACACCGAAGAACTTCAGCAGCTGGACAAGAAAGAACCAACGAGAATGGCCCGGGAGTAGGCGGTTTCAAGGGGTCGTCGCAACACTGCTGTTAGTTGGTGGTGATTAGATCACGCAAACGCTCGGCTGGGATACCCCCTGTCTCTTAT
>NZ_LZMO01000090.1:0-47954 GCF_001665715.1 Gordonia sp. 852002-10350_SCH5691597 | reverse complement strand
CCTCGGCTGCTACCTGTTCATTGCCCTAGGAACTCTGTCAGGCGGATGGCGCATCGTCCGGACGATGGGCACCGGCAGTGACGATCCGGTCTGGGTGAGGTGGCCGGTCGAGACCAGGAGGCCCGCGACGATGCCCATCGTCTTCTGTGCGTCGTTGCCGCCGTGGGCAAGCGAGATGGCTCCCGACGATGCGAGCTGGAACCACCGGAAGAGTTTCTCCGTGCGCAGGACGGGTGCGCGGAAGAGCGCTGCGCGCAGGATGAGCATGAGCGCACCGCCGAGCAAAAGACCCGCGAGTGGCGAGATCACAATGAATGCCGCGGTCTTCTCGACACTCGACGCCTTGATCGCTTCGATGCCACCCTTGATCAGCGCGGCGCCGACGAGGCCGCCGATGAGGGCGTGCGACGACGACGTCGGGATTCCGAAGTGCCACGAGAGGAAGTTCCAGATGACCGCGGCGAGCAGTGCGGCGAAGACGACGGCAACGCTGTAGTACTGCGCCTTCACCGTCTCTCCGACGGTGTCCGCGACCGCGGTCCCGATCAGGAAGAAGGCGAGGAAGTTCCAGCCGGCCGCCCACACAACCGCGACCTTGGGCTTGAGGACGTGCGTCGCGACCACGGTGGCGATGGAGTTCGCCGAATCGTGGAATCCGTTCGTGAAGTCGAACAGCGCCGCAAGCGCGATGATGCCGACCACTGCAAGTGTTGTGAGGTCCACTCAATCCAGAGTGATAGCCGGTGGATGCCGGATGGGCTCTCCAGACGACTCGTGCGCAACTCTTCGGAGTGTGTTCATCCCACGGTCACCCCGTCGGGCGAAATGTCGGAGTCGCGTCAGACCAGCTTCCCGGGTTCGGGTCAGACGGCACGGGTTTGGACTGTTAGGCCAGTTCGCGTAGGATTGAACGTCGGTGCGCTTGTCGTGCCGGTATGCGCATGCCATCTACCCGGTGAGCGCGGCCGGAGACATCGCCGCCAGGCCCTCGCTCTCGGAGCGGGTGCCAACACACTAACGGATAAACACAGATTCAACCGGGCAGTGGGGTGAATCGTTCGTCCGGGCACTTGTTGCCCTGCGAGCGGATCGCGACGCCGCCGAGGATCGCGGAGGACATGGCGAAGAAAGACGGGGCCATCGAGGTCGAGGGACGGGTTATCGAACCCCTGCCCAATGCGATGTTTCGCATTGAGCTGGAGAACGGTCACAAGGTTCTCGCCCACATCAGCGGCAAGATGCGGCAGCACTACATCCGCATCCTGCCCGAGGATCGGGTCGTCGTGGAACTCTCGCCGTACGACCTCGGTCGCGGGCGCATCGTTTACCGCTACAAGTAAGACTTCCCGGCCGAGACCGGTCCGGGACAACCCTCGTGTGGTGCGGCCATTCGGTCGTGCCCACGGGCGACAACAGGAGAGATTGACGTGAAGGTTCAGCCGAGCGTCAAGCCGATCTGTGAAAAGTGCAAAGTGATCCGCCGTAACGGCCGGGTCATGGTGATCTGCGAGAACCTGCGCCACAAGCAGCGTCAGGGCTGATCACTCCCACGGTCGTACGACCGTGGAGCACCCCACCAGATCGCTTGGTGAAACACACAACTGAATACACACACCAGAGCTGAGCAGAACTTGTGAAGCCCTCCCAGCACCAGCGGCGACAGACGCGTCACCGCCTACCTCCGGACTGTGTCACGCGGACCACCGCTCGACACCGCGCAGCGAGTACGACTCGCTTCGTGCAGAGGCCGGAGCCCCTCAGAGCAAGCAGTACAGACGAGTAGGGGACGGACCGGGAGAAGACCTCTGAAAAGTAAAGGAAATCCGCCACATGGCACGTGTTGCTGGTGTCGATCTTCCCCGCGAGAAGCGGCTCGAGATCGCACTGACCTACATCTACGGAGTTGGGCGTACCACCTCCAAGGAGATCCTTGCGGGCACCGGGCTGAGCCCCGACCTGCGCGCCAAGGACCTCACCGACGCAGACGTCACAAAGCTGCGTGAGTACATCGAAGGCTCGGTGAAGGTCGAGGGTGACCTGCGCCGCGAGGTGCAGGCCGATATCCGTCGCAAGATCGAGATCGGCTGCTACCAGGGTCTGCGCCACCGTCGTGGCCTGCCCGTCCGTGGACAGCGCACCAAGACCAATGCCCGTACTCGTAAGGGCCCGAAGAAGACCATCGCCGGGAAGAAGAAGTAATGCCTCCGAAGTCACGTAGCGCAGGCCCCAAGAAGGGCGCACGCCGTCGCGATAAAAAGAACGTCCCGCACGGCAACGCACACATCAAGTCGACGTTCAACAACACCATCGTGTCGATCACCGACCCCAACGGCAATGTCATCAGCTGGGCATCGTCGGGTCACGTCGGCTTCAAGGGCTCGCGCAAGAGCACCCCGTTCGCGGCTCAGCTCGCGGCCGAGAACGCTGCGCGCAAGGCCCAGGAGCACGGCGTCAAGAAGGTCGACGTGTTCGTCAAGGGACCGGGTTCGGGTCGCGAGACCGCCATCCGGTCGCTGCAGGCAGCCGGCCTCGAAGTCGGCACCATTTCCGATGTCACCCCGCAGCCGCACAACGGTTGCCGTCCGCCCAAGCGGCGTCGGGTCTAGCGGGAAAGGGAGGAAGAGAAAACATGGCTCGTTATACCGGCCCCGCAACAAAGAAGTCCCGTCGTCTGCGCGTCGACCTCATCGGAGGCGACCAGGCGTTCGAGCGTCGCCCCTACCCGCCCGGCCAGCACGGCCGCTCGCGGATCAAGGAGAGCGAATACCTGCAGCAGCTGCAGGAGAAGCAGAAGGCACGCTTCACCTACGGAGTGATGGAAAAGCAGTTCCGTCGCTACTACGAGGAAGCCAATCGTCGTAACGGCAAGACCGGCGACGAGCTGCTGCGCATCCTCGAGACCCGTCTCGACAACGTTGTCTACCGCGCAGGTTTGGCACGTACCCGTCGTCAGGCACGTCAGCTGGTCACCCACGGTCACTTCACCGTCAACGGTGTGCGCGTGGATGTCCCCAGCTACCGCGTCAGCCAGTACGACATCATCGACGTGCGCCCGAAGTCGCTGGCAACCACCCCGTTCCAGATCGCCAAGGAGCTCGTCGGCGATCGTCCGGTTCCGGGCTGGCTGCAGGTGGTTCCTTCGACGCTGCGCATCCTCGTGCACAACGTGCCCGAGCGCGCTCAGATCGAGGTTCCGCTCACCGAGCAGCTCATCGTCGAGTTCTACTCGAAGTAGCAACGAGTTCACATCAAGTAAAACCAAGCAGCACAAGCTGTTTCGGTCCACTTCTAGGCCGTCATATAGCGGTCGGCCACAAGGAGAAATCAAGAAATGCTCATCTCACAGCGACCAACCCTCACCGAGGAGATCATCGCCGACGACCGGTCGAAGTTCGTTATCGAACCGCTCGAGCCGGGCTTTGGCTACACCCTCGGTAACTCGCTGCGTCGTACCCTGCTCAGCTCGATCCCGGGCGCTGCGATCACCAGCATCCGCATCGACGGAGTTCTGCACGAGTTCACCACCGTCCCCGGCGTGAAGGAAGATGTCACCGACATCATCCTGAACCTCAAGGGCCTCGTGGTGAGCTCCGAAGAGGACGAGCCGGTCACCATGTATGTGCGTAAGCAGGGTCCGGGCACCGTCACCGGTGCTGACATCGTGCCGCCCGCAGGCGTCACCGTGCACAACCCGGATCTGCACATCGCCACCCTGAACGACAAGGGCAAGCTCGAGATCGAGCTCGTCGTCGAGCGGGGCCGTGGTTACGTGCCTGCCGTGCAGAACAAGGCGTCGGGAGCCGAGATCGGCCGTATCCCGGTCGACTCGATCTACTCGCCGGTGCTGAAGGTCACCTACAAGGTGGAGGCCACCCGCGTCGAGCAGCGCACCGACTTCGACCGTTTGGTGCTCGACGTCGAGACCAAGAACTCGATCAGCGCTCGTGACGCCCTGGCGTCCGCGGGTAAGACCCTGGTCGAGCTGTTCGGTCTGGCTCGGGAGCTCAACGTCGAGGCTGAGGGAATCGAGATCGGGCCGTCGCCTGCGGAGGCTGACCACATCGCGTCGTTCAGCCTGCCGATCGAGGATCTGGATCTGACCGTCCGTTCGTACAACTGCCTCAAGCGCGAAGGTGTTCACACCGTCGGCGAGCTGGTTGCACGTACCGAGTCGGATCTGCTCGACATCCGCAACTTCGGTCAGAAGTCGATCGACGAGGTGAAGGTCAAGCTGCACACCCTGGGATTGTCGCTCAAGGACAGCCCGGCCAGCTTCGATCCGTCGCAGGTCGCCGGTTACGACCCGGCAACCGGAACGTGGTCGGACGACGCGTCATTCGACGCCGACTCCGGTGAGGATTTCGCGGAGACCGAGCAGCTCTAGTCGCTGCGACTGCCAAACCTGACTCGTCGAGCGATCGTCGGGTCCTCCTAGGAGAAGACAATGCCCAAGCCCACCAAGGGTGCCCGCCTCGGCGGGTCGGCCAGCCACCAGAAGGCGATGTTGGCGAATCTCGCCACGTCGCTCTTCGAGCACGGCCGCATCACCACCACCGAAGCAAAGGCCAAGCGCCTGCGCCCGTACGCGGAAAAGATCATCACCCACGCCAAGGCCGGCAAGCTGGCCAATCGTCGTGAGGTCATGAAGGACATCCGCGACAAGGACGTCGTCCACACGCTGTTCGCCGAGATCGGCCCGTTCTTCGCGGACCGTCCGGGCGGTTACACGCGCATCATCAAGACGCTCAACCGCAAGGGCGACAACGCCCCCATGGCAGTGATCGAGCTGGTGCGCGAGAACACCGCGTCGACCGAGGCCACCCGTGCCACCCGTGTCGCCGCGTCGAAGAAGGCCGCTGACGAGAAGGCCGCTGCTCCGGCAGCCGAGGCCGGCAACGTCGTCGAGGCCGTCGCCGACGAGGCAACCCCGGCACAGGTCGAGAACGCCGAGGCCGTTGCCGAGGCTGTCGACGATGAGTCGACGGCTGCCACCGCACCGGAGGCCGAAGCTGCCGACGCCGACGTCGACGGCGACAAGGCCGACGACAAGTAGGTCGGACGGCTGAACACGCCAGACATGAACGGACCCGCCACCACACCAGGTGGTGGGTCCGTTCGTTTGCGTTTCGACATCGGTTACGACGGAACCGATTTCGCGGGCTGGGCGCGACAGATCAGTCAGCGCACGGTATGTGAGGTCGTCGAGACGGCGTTGTCGACGGTGCTGCGGGTACCGGTCCGGCTGACCGTCGCAGGACGGACGGACGCGGGCGTTCACGCCACCGGGCAGGTTGCGCACGCCGACGTTCCCGTGTCCGCACTCGACACGCGCTCCATCGACGGCGACCCGGGGCGCCTCGTCGGACGACTCGCCAAGATGCTTCCCGACGATGTGCGCGTGAAGCAGGCCGCGTCGGTCAGTGACCACTTCGACGCACGGTTCTCGGCGCTGCGGCGTCACTACCGCTACCGACTCTCCGACGCGGTATTCGGCGCCGAACCGGTCCTCGCGCGCACCACCGCCGCATGGCGACGGCCGCTCGACGTGGAAGCGATGAACGCGGCGTCGTCGGCGTTGGTGGGCCTCAACGATTTTGCCGCCTTTTGTCGACGCCGCGAAGGCGCTACGACGATCCGCGATCTGCAACGGTTCTCGTGGTCACGTGACGCCGACGGCGTGCTGATCGGCGAGGTCAGCGCCGATGCGTTCTGCTGGTCGATGGTGCGTTCGCTTGTCGGTGCGGTGGCATCGGTGGGAGATGGTCGGCGCGATGTCGACTGGTGCCGAGCGCTTCTCGGCGAGCGCGAACGCAGCGCGAAGGTGCCCGTCGCCGAAGCGCGGGGCCTGTGTCTCGTCGGCGTCGATTATCCGGAGGCGCACGAGCTGGCCGCGCGCAATGCGATCACCCGCGACGTCCGGGTCGCGACAACCGAAGGCGCACAGGGATGTTGCGGCGACCAGTGATGAGAACGGCGGTATACGTCGATGGGTGAGCATCGTCCGGAGACGGTCGAGAAAGCAATCGCCGACTGCAGAGGGCTGCCGCCGCAGAGAAGATCGAGTGTGCCCGGTTGTCAGAGAACGAGGTGGCGTTGCGGGCAGACGGGGTGTCGAGCCTTGTGACGTTCGAGCCGGATGCCCACGCGTTTCGTCGCGAGGGACTCGGTGGAGTGCGCCGCCGATCGACTGGTGCCGGCGATCGATTTCCGGGCGCCGACAGGTTCCCGTTGAGCGACAGCGATTCCGCGGTGGGCTTCGGAATGAAGAGGTCGACGATCCTTGTCGGACGTGGACTCGAATTGTCGACCGCGCTGGTGAGAGAACCCGCGACCGGAAAATGGGAGTCGCAGCCCACGAACCGTGTGGGCTTTCTTGTCTACGACGAGTTGGTGTTGCACGGCTGGCATCAGCGGTGCAGCAAGCAGACGCTGGCACTGATTGCGTGTGTGGCTCTCGTGCTCACCGTGGTAATCGCCGTGCTTGCCGTGGCGTTTCTCGCCTGAGTCCGACCTGCTTGCTGCTCGTCTGATCGTCTGGCTGTCTGGGCCGTTACGCCGAATATGCGAGTGTCTGCGCGTAGTTGACGCGCGCGCCGAGGTCGGCAACGGCTGCCCGTGACATCACCGGGATCGCGGTGGTGTGGGCGACTGGTCCAGCAGACACGGTGATCTGCACGAACCCGATGGTGCGCTCCTCCTTCACCAGAAGAAACAGCAGGCCGAGTCCGCAGAACAGTACGGCCGTCACGATTCCCACGATGAGGGCCCACTGCGGGATCTCGTTGGTGGTGCGTGACATATCGACGAAGCTCCACCGCGACCCGGCCAGTGGTGCGTTGCCCGCGGGTGTGATGACCTGGCTGCGCGTGCAGTGGATGTCACCGATCGAGACGAGGATCGGATCGCTCGGCGGCGGTGCCGCAGCGTAGCTTCCCGGGGCAGGCGTCGGCGGCAACTCGACGTCTCTCCACGCGACCGGTTGATTCGGGCCCGCGAGGTTTCGACGGATCGGGGTTCGGCGCGTCCGGGTAGCTCACTGTGTCACCGTCCTCACGGGGGTCACCGTCCTCACGGGGGTCACCGTCCTCACGGGGGTCACCGTCCTCACGGGGGTCACCGTCGTCACTGGGTTCACCGTCGTCACTGGGTCGCGGTCCTCACTGGATCGCACTGGCTGCCATTGCACAGCAACGGCAGCCTCGTCAGGGCGTCAAGATCGGAGTTTGTAGCCGTTCGAGTCGCGGACGCTGCCGGTGAACATCATGATGGCGTCGACGAGGACCCAGATCCCGACCGCGGGCAGGATGAAGAAGCCGATGAAAAGGAACGTCGTGATCCACCCGACGATCGTCAGCACGAGCTGTGCGACGCCGATGCCGGTATATCCGAGGTAGAACCGTCCCGCGCCGAAACCGCCGAGGAACAGTTGGAGCAGGCCCGCCGTGACCTTGGATTTGCTCGAGAGGGGCTCACCGGTGAAGGGGTCGCGTCCGTACGGGGCCATCGGATCCGCGGCGCCGGGGTAACCGGCTTGCATCCCGTACCCGGGGGCCGCATATCCCTGAGCCCCGTATCCCTGGGCTCCGTATCCCTGGGCTCCATATCCCTGAGCGCCGTATCCCTGGGCTCCGTAGGTCGGCGAACCGGGGGTTCCGTTCTCGTACGGGAGCGGCATGAACTGGTCGCCGGCGGCGGGACCGAACGGTGATGGAGCGCCGTAGGGCGAAGAACCGTAGGGCTGCTCGTTGCCGCGGGCATCCTGGTTCGAATTGTCGGGATAGCTCATGGCGCCAATACTCGCATGGACCCCCGACAGGTGTCGCCCCCCGGGTCTCAACGAATGGCGTATGTCGTTCGGTCGGCTGACCTCAGGTTGCGCTCCGCTCGTCGTCGATGGCGTCGAACACTGCCTCGACGGTCTGCTCGTCGCCAACGATGTCGGAACTCTTGCGGCCCTCGGTCATCAGCCTGCGCCAGACCTGGGAGTCGAACTCCATGGGTTCGTTGCGTTCGAGGAACTCCATGACGACCTGCACGAAGCGTTCCGGGTCGTCGTGGAAGGGGAAGTGGCCCGAGCCGTGGAAAATCGACATCTCGCTGTGGCCGATCGCCGAATTCGCGAGCAGGGCGTGTTCGTAGGGGATGACGGTGTCGTCGTCGCCCCAGACAATCAAAACGGGCAGGTACTCGGTCAAGTAACATCGGTCGAGCATCGTGATCGATTGCCCTCGCCAGTCGACCACTGCCCGCAGGGTGCGGAGGAATGCCGCCGATGCGGTGGGTGCCGCGAGATCGCCGAGGACGCGAAGCAGATCCTCGTGGTCGTTGAGCATGCGTTTAGGTGACAGATCATGCGGGAGGTCGGGGATTCCCGGAGGCGTCGGCGTTGCGGCGATCACGCTGACGCCCAAACGGAGTGCAGGCAGCACTCCCGGAACCCGTAGTGCTGTGAGTGCGCTGTTGACCAGTGGCAACGTCACCAGCCTCAGGGCGGGGTTGACCTCCCGGCTGACGCCGCCCGCGGCGACCAGGACGAGCCGCTCGACGAACCTGGGGAACTGGTAGCAGAACTGCATTGCGACGCCGCCGCCGAGCGAGTGCCCGACGACGGTGACCTTGCTGATGCCGAGTACCACCAGCAGATCGCGCATGCCGTTTGCGAATGCTGGGACGGAGTAGTCGGCGCGCGGCTTGTCCGATCGTCCGTGCCCCAAGAGGTCGGGTGCGATGACGGTGTAGTGCTGGGCGAGCATGGGAATGACTTCGTTCCACGTCGACGAGTTGTCGCCGATGCCGTGGATGAGAAGCAGTGCCGGTCCGCTCCCCGCGATCCGATATGCCCGTCGGTAGCCGTGGATGACCTTGTATTCGATGCGCATTTCAGTGTCGGAGACCGGGCGTAGGTTGGCAGACGACGAGCCACCGGAACGTTTGATTCCGCCGACTCGGGTCGGGGCTTCTGACACGACTAACTCCTCGCGTGATCACAACGGCGTGATGTCTCGGCTGGCGGCATGTGACCACAACGCCTTACCTCCGAGTAAACACCTGATAGGCGTTGTCTGCCCACCATGTTGCAGCGAGTTAACGTGAGCGCAAACGAGTGGGTTCGACCACATCGCTGGCGCCCGGGTGTCGATAGGCTTGCGGGTAATGAATCCGTTCGACCTCGACGCGTTTCTGACCACGGGCGGGCTCGTCGGACTGTGCCTGCTGATCTTCATCGAAACGGGCCTGCTCATCGGTTTCGTATTCCCCGGCGACTCGATTCTGTTCACCGCGGGCGTCCTTGCGGCTCAGCCGGAACCTTTCGCCCCGCTCTGGCTGTTGTGTGTGCTGGTTCCGTTGGCCGCGATCCTCGGCGACCAGTGTGGATTCCTGATCGGTCGACGGCTCGGCCGCGGAGTGCTCGAGGGCCGTCTGATGCGCACAATCGGACCGACCTACATCGAGCGGACGCACCGCTTCTTCGACAGGTTCGGTCCGCTGACCGTGTTCTTCGGTCGGTTCATCGGGATCGTGCGCACATTGACCCCGCTTGTCGCGGGCTTCAGCGGGATGCGCCACTCGGTGTTCACGTTCTTCAGCGTTCTCGGCAGCATCGTCTGGGCGGCGGGCATCATCGTCCTCGGCTACTTCCTCGGGTCCGTGCCGATCATCCGCGATCACCTCGAACTGATCATCGTCGCGTCGGTGCTGACCGTGGTGGTGCCCACACTCATCGAGGGCGCCCGACGGTGGCGCGCAGTGCGTCGGCTGAAGGGGGTCGACGCAGTCGGGGCCGGTGGCGACGAGCGGGTCGGCGACGCTGAGGGTGGCGGTTCTGGGACCGGCAGTTGTGAGACCGGCAGTTCTGAGGGTGGCGGTTCTGAGGGTGACACCCCAGCCGGCGACGGCCATGAGGGTGGCGACTCGGACGTCGATGGACTGGGCGCGGGCTGCTCGGGAGAGTCGTAGAACTAGCATCGCGGGATCGCACACTCGATGCGCTCGCAGATGTTTACGCGTTTGTTCGTCGCGAAACGTAAAAATCCGACAGAATGACTTATCCACAAGCAAGCGTCGGGGTATCGCCGGGAGGCCCACCGGGTGGCAATATCTCAACGCACAACGCGCTTGACGAGTGAGGTCAGCAGCGCGGCCGGTGGGGTCATGCACGGTGGGGTCATATACGGAGGGGTCAGGGGGATGCGGGATCAGATGTCAGTCCAGCAGAACAATTTCGGGCAGCAGAACGATTTCGGGCAGCGCAACGACTTCGGGTCGACGAGCGACCACGAGTCGCAAGCGCAGGTTCCCGCAGCATTTCGAATGTCCTCTGCGCGATCACGATCCGGCGCGATCACGGTGGTGACCACACCGCAAGGTCTGCCGACGCGCGTCCGCATTGATCGATCGCAGCTCGAGAAGAGGCCTGACGTCCTCGCCGACGAGATCCTGCGGCTCTGCAGGCAATCGGCGATGGCCGCCGGTATCCGTTGGCGCGACGAGCTTCTCGAGGCCGGGGCGTCGCGCGACGTCGTCGATGCAATGGGCTTGCCGACCACCGACGACCTCTCCCGCGCCGAGCAACTCGACGACGAGCGCGACGACGTCCCGGCGTCGTGGCTGCGCCGGGTGTGAGGCGAAGACGATGACGGGTGCAATGGACGAACTCGAAGCGCGCGCACGGGCTCAACTGGGTCACCTTGCCGACTTCGGCGACCGGCTGGCCGCGTTGAGCGTGCGGGAGAGTTCGCCGGACGGACTGGTGACGGCGGAGGTCGACGGCAGTGGGGCGCTGACCGGTCTGTGGTTGGGAGAAGGCGCCAACGATCTCGGCGAGGTGCGGCTGGGCGAACAGATCGTCGCGACAGCACTTCTCGGTGCCCAACGTGCGTTCGCCGCACGTGCGGCGCTCACCGAAGAGTTCACCGCGGTCTTCGCCGAGCAGCTCGAGAGCCGATGACCGACACCGACGCAACGTCGGGAAATTCGATGGAACCTTTCGGGCGCAGGGCGCGTCAGATCCCCAAAGCTCGAAGAACCGCTCAAGCACAGATAGCCGCTCAAGCACAGAGAACCGTAAACCTGCAATCGCTCATCAACGAGGGGACCACATGGACAACGTGACGGTGACACCTGAAGTGCTGGAAGGCTTTGCGGCAACCAACGTGGCGATCGGCACCGCGGTAGGCGCGGCGGGCACGATCGACGCAGCGGCGAACACCGCTGCGATGATCGGGGTGTTCGGGCTCATCGGTCAAGAGTTCCTGGCGGCTTTCATCACCGCTCAGGCCAACCACTTGGTCGGGGTCGGGAGCCTCGCGGCCGTCCACGCATCGACTGCCGCGAGCACGGTGGCCGCACTCGCTGAATTCGACGCCAACGACGCGGCCGGTGCGGCAGCAATTCGGTCGGTGCTGTGAGCTCGCCGCAACCCGCCACGGGTGGGCCACATCTGCCCGACGCGATCGACACGTCGATGCCCGATGTTCCCGCGGTCAACAACATGTCGATCCAGGACATGATCGACGCCACGCCTCTCGGGCCGATCCTAGATAGGCCCGTTGGTGAGGTACTCGCCGGACTCGGCCTGCCGCAGATTCCACAAGTCCCGGCGCTACCGCCCATGCCGGGACTTCCGCCGCTGCCGACGATAGACATCGGCATGCTGCTCAAGCCGATCACCGATCTCCTGGGCGGATTCGGAACCGGCAACCTGGCCGGCGCACCGGTCGACCCGTCGATGCTCTTCGAGAGCTTGTCGACGGTGCTCGACACCGCGATGTCCACCGCCACACAGGCTCTCGGTGTGCTCGATACCTTGTGGGCGGGCCAGGCGTCGCTGGGTGCGACGACCAAAACGGCGCAGGCGAGCGCCGACAGTGCCGCGCTGTCGACCCAGGGCGGGGTGATGTCGATCGACATCCAAGCCGCAGCGGGGATCGTGGCGGCGGGCCTCGCGACCGTGCAGGGGATCATCGCGGCGACGATCGGCAAGATCGCGGTGCTCGGGCCGGGCCTTGTGACGCCGGTCGGGCAGGGCGCCGCGGTCGCATTCGCTACCGAGGGTCTTGCCGAGGCGACTGCCGCGGTCGCAGTGACTCGGGCCCAATTGCTCGGCCCGACAACGCAAATGGTCGTCAACGGGGCCCCTGTCAACGTGACCGCCCCGCCGACGGTCGCAACATCGGCAGCGCAGTCGCCGTTCGCGCTGGCCAGTTCGATCCTCGAGGCGGTCTCGCCCCTCGTCTCCACCGCGACACAACTGCCCTCTGCGTTGATGGCTCCTGTCAGCGAGATGCTCGGTATCGCCTCCGGCGACGGCGTCGACGCCGCACGTCTCGACCACGTCGCCGCCGGTGACGATCCCGATCTCGCAGGACCGCGCGGGGGATCGGGCGACGCCGCTGTCGGCGCGGCTGGGATGGGTGCCGGGGCTCTGGGTATGGGGGTTGGTGGTCTGGGTGCGGCGTCGGCGCCTCTCGGGGCCGCACGGGCGGGCATGTCTGCCGGGATCGGGAGCACCGAGCCTGCGTCGTTGACGCCGTCGCAGACAACTCGAACCGCCGGTACGACAACGACTCCCGTGCCGGCGTCAATGGCCCCGATGATGGCGGCGGGCGCGGCGCGCGGCGCAGCGGATGCCGCGGAGCACCACGAGATTCCTGACTACCTCGTCACCGAAGAACACGGTATGGAGGTGGTTGGCGAGTCGCACGAGGTGGCTCCCTCCGTGATCGGTGATCAACCTGCGCAACCCGAGTCATCGCCGACACCGGATATCCAACTTCGCCTCTTGTGGCACGACTCCGAACTGGAGACCGAGCCGCAGAGTTGATCCGTCCTCTCGCCAACGACCACTGTCCGAGACACCTGGAGGTGTGCCATGCCGGATCCGAAACTCAGCGTCGACCCCGACGAACTGATCACTGCCGCAAGAGATCTCGACCGATTGGCCGATCGAATTGAGGGCTCGGTGATCGGTACCGCCGATCGGCGGACGGTTGCCACGGCTGGTCGCGACGAGGTGTCAGTCGCGGTCGCGGGTTCCTTCGACGCCGTCGCGCGCGGGTTCGACGCCGACGCCGCGTCGGGAGTCCTCGAACTACGCAAAATCGCTGCCACATTGCGCGCCCAGGCGACACGGGTCGTCGACGCCGACGACGCGGTCGCACGCGGACTGCGTATCTGAGTCGGGCTGCGAAGCCGCACGTCAAGACATCGAGTACGACAAGAGCTGCCGGCGAATACCGCTGCAGTTGAATACCGCTGTAGCAGTCAAGCTCTCGACAGGAAGGAGGAGTGCAGTGACCGGTTTCACCGGCGTCATCTGGGACGCACGTACCACTGATCGGCTCGTGTCCGATCTCGCGTCCGGTGTCGGTCCTGCGCCCTTGATCGAGGCGGGAGGTGCATGGAGTGCTGTCGCGAGCGAGATGGGCGACGCCGCAGTCGAATACGGCACCATCCTGGCGCGGATGGGGGGATCGTGGGCATCCACCCACGCAAGCGAGGCGCTCGATCGACTGACCGCGTTGGGTGGCTGGTTTGCCGATGCCGCGGCGACCGCGGCGTCGAACGCTGTTCTCGCGCAGGAGCAGGGTGCGGCAGCAACAGTTGCGAGGCTGGCGATGCCCGCCGTCGGAGAGGTGGATCTGGTCGACGGACTGAGCGATCTCGCGAGGTCGGTGAGTGCGGTCGCGCCTGTCATCACGGGCGCTGCCGCCCACGCCGAGCGCGCCCGACACGACCAGCGCATGCGCGCGGCCCGCGTGATGGAGGCATACGAACAGGCTGCGACGCCCTCAGCGCAGCCGTGGCATGTCGAGGATCGCGCGCCGCTGCTGGTCTCCGACGCGGCACTGCTTGCCGAGCAGTCGGCGGCGAGCGCTGCTCGCAGCGCAGCGGACGCCGCGAACGTCGAGCCCCACACGGTGACAACAACAAACGCGACGACACGGCTGGCCGGGGGTGGATCGCCGTTCGGGCCAATGGTGCCGCCGCCGGTCACGGCCGGATACGCGGCGACGACCCTCGCGGCGGCCCCGCAGGCCACGGCGGCCGCTACGCCGACACCTACATCACGACCGATGCCATCGGAGTCGATGCCACCGCCCGTCGCCCCGTCGGTGGCTGCGACGACCGAGCAGCGTGTGACGCGAACAGTAGCGGTAGCCGCCGATCGCGGCGAACCGGTATGTGGCGCCGGGATCGCTCACGAGCCGCCTGCCACCTGGGCAGCCGCAGGCGTTGCGGTCTCCTCGCAGGTGACGATCGACTCCGGCGTTGAATCGGGCTCGCCGACAATAGATCCCGCCTATCTCGAGCAGACCCTTCGGCTCGGGGAGGTGTCGACGCGATGATCTGGACAGCGACGCGAGGTGGACGAGTGGATGTCGCGACTCTACGCCGGGTCGGTGCGCGGTTCGGTGTGACCACCTGGCCGGTCGTGCTCGACCTCCTCGCCATCGACGACGATGCCGAGCGTGCGCGCGCCGCACACTCCGCGGCCGACGCCCGCATCGCCGAGCTTCGACTCGTCGATGACGTGGGCGATCCCGTGCCATGGCTTGCGACCGCACTGCGGGTACTCGCGCTGCCCGACCGAGAGTTGGAGATCCGCACATTCACCGAATCCGACACCGTCCGTGCGTGTCTCGCGCGTCGCGACGATCACCACGTCTTCGCCGTGAGGAGCGGCGACACCATCGACATCACGGGCGTCGAGCTTCCTGACGTCGCCGCGGTCTCGGCGCTGGTACGTCGACACTGCACAGATCGCGGAGACGATGACAGGAGCGATCGGGGCATAGCGGACCAGAAACCCATAGCGCGCCCGGAACCCTTGGAGTTCGGTGCGCTCGCGTGTCCGTGCGACGAACTCGCAGATCGTCTCGGGCGTTGTCTGGCTACCGCTGAGGTCGCGCGAACACTGACGCGATTGGGTATGCCACCGGGCGATTCCGGCGCTGTGGCACGTGCTTTCGCGACGATTGAGCGTCGCATCGAAGTTGTCGCGGTCTCGCGCCGCGACGGAATGCTCACGCAATCCCCGGGAGCGCTCGGCGTCATCGACACAGCGCGAGGTCGAATTGTTGCCGGTCCCAGTAGATCTCCCGACGGCAGGGTGTGGACCACGCTGTCGCCGGGTTCGGGTCATCGCATCGGTCAGGCCGTGGGTCTGCTGATCGAGACCCTTCCCGACGGCTGGTGGCCCCGGTGACGTCCGGGCCACTCGTTCGGGAAGCGACGTCGGAACCGATTCCGAACGTCGTGCACACCAACGGTATCTGAGTCGCGGATACCGCGAGGCACCGTGATCGGTGCTCAACCACAGGAGGATCAGGATGCTCAATCTCGGTGACAACGGCGGGGGAGCGGTCAAGGTCGACGTCGAATCGGCAATGGCCACAACGAAATCGGTTGCGGGGGTGGTCGCCGACATGCAGGAGACCATCGGTCGCATCGCACGGGCATCGTCGAACGGCGCCGCGTCGTGGCAGGGCAAGGCGTCGGCGGCCTTCACCGATACCCACGCCGACTGGAACTCGTCGGCGCTGGCGTTGCACAACGCGCTCGACGACATTCGGAACAAGCTCAGCAGCGGCTTCACCGGATACGAGGACAACGATGCTCAGGTCGCGGGTGGTTTCCAGCCCGGAGGAGTGCGGATCTGAAGCAGGTTCTCACGATCAATCAGACTCGGGCACAACCACATTCACGCTCGACACATTCACGCTCGACACATTCACGCTCGGGAGCATTCGGTTCGAGCGATCAGAAGGGAATACAGACATGGGACAGATCGAATACAACTTTGCAGGTCTCGGCGATCTCAGCGGCAATCTCCAGTCGGAGTTCACGCGGCTGAGCGACCTCGCCGACGAACTCAAGCGGCAGGTCCACTCGCTCGACGCGATCTGGACGTCGGACATCGCCAAGGCGTCGTACGAGCAGGCGCAGGCGAATTGGGACCGCATCTTCCTTCAGTCGCGCGATCAACTGTTCGGCCTGCACCGCGGCGTGCAGAACGCGTCGAACACGATGTCGGAGCTCGACGGCGCGATCGGGCGCGGTTTCGGCTCCATCTGAATGTGACGTCCCGAATGGGGGCGGGGCGGGGTGGGGCCTGCGGTTGTGCCTGCGTGGTCCCATACCCGCCCGCGCGAAACGCCGGCATGTTCGTTCCGGGGTAGTCGGTTAGAGTCTCAGGCGACAAGAATGACCGGCGATGCCTGTGCGGCGGGCGGCAATGACGTCGATGGAAGGACAACACGGTGTCGGCAGAAGGTTCCAAGAAGGCAATTCTCGCGGCACTCGCGGCCAACGCCGGTATCGCCGTGGCCAAGTTCGTCGGATTCGCGATCACCGGGTCCTCGTCGATGCTCGCGGAGGGTGTGCACTCCGTCGCCGACACCAGCAATCAGGGGCTGTTGTTGCTCGGGCAGAAGCGCGCAAGCCAGGAGGCCGACCAGCTTCATCCGTTCGGTTATGGGCGCGCCCGGTACTTCTATTCGTTCGTTGTGGCGTTGGTGATCTTCACGCTCGGTTCTATGTTCGCGATCTATGAGGGCATCGAAAAGATCACCCACGCAAACGATCACGGACTCGAGTCGCCGATCGTCGCGATCGTGATCCTGCTTGTCGCCATCTGCCTCGAGGGCTACAGCTTCACGACGGCCATGCGTGAATCGCGCCCGCTCAAGGGCGGTGCGTCGTGGTGGCGATTCATCCGCAACTCGCGGAATCCGGAACTCCCGGTGGTTCTCCTCGAAGACACGGGCGCGTTGATCGGTCTTCTACTGGCGCTGCTCGGCGTCGGGTTGACCATGATCACCGGCAATGCGGTGTGGGACGGTATCGGAACGCTGGCGATCGGCGTTCTGCTCGGCGTGATCGCGATCGTGCTGATCGTCGAGATGAAGAGCCTTCTGATCGGAGAGGGTGCGACGGTGGAGGAAGAGGTCGCTCTCCGCGAAGCGCTCGAGTCCGATGGGGTCGATCGCGTCATTCACATGAAGACCCAGTACCTCGGGCCCGACGAGCTCCTCGTGGCCGCCAAGATCGCGATCCCGGCCGGGACAGATGTGGTGGCGGTCGCGCATATCATCGACGACGCCGAGGCGAGAATCCGTACGGCCGTGCCACAAGCGAGGATCATCTATCTCGAACCCGACATTGATCGGGGCTCGGCGCAGCCCGCCGCAGATCGGGCCGACATGTCTTCGCGTTAAAGCCCTCACACCACCCGCGCAGTCGGTAGCGTGTGAATCCGCGATAACCGGAACGCCGGTTGCGTGAGCACACTGTCGAGTCGGGGGATCACAAGTCACTCCGACCCTGCGTCGGTCGAGAAGACGGACGACGCGTCGACGATGCTGACCTGACACTGCTGACCAGAAATGCAGGGAGAAGCGCTGATGGCCAACGCGTTCACACGCACCAAGTCTGTCGAGCAGTCGATGGCCGACACCGACGAGCCCGAGCACAGACTTCGCAAGGATCTGACGTGGCGGGACCTCATCGTCTTCGGTGTCTCGGTCGTGATCGGTGCGGGTATCTTCACGATCACCGTGTCGACTGCCGGCGACAAAGCGGGGCCGGCGATCTCCCTGTCATTCGTCATGGCCGCCATCACCTGCGCGCTGGCGGCACTCTGTTATGCCGAGTTCGCCTCGACCGTTCCCGTCGCAGGGTCCGCATACACATTCGGCTACGCGACATTCGGTGAGTTCCTCGCCTGGATTCTCGGCTGGGATCTGATCCTGGAGTTCGCGGTCGGTGCGGCTGTGGTGTCGAAGGGATGGTCGAGCTACCTCGGCAGCGTGTTCGGTTTCTCCGGCGGGACCGTCGACATCGGGTCGCACACCATCGACTGGGGTGCGATCCTCATCGTCGCGGTTGTGACAACACTGCTCGCTCTGGGCACCAAGCTGTCGTCGCGTGTCAGCGCCGTGATCACCGCGATCAAGGTCGGCGTCGTGCTGCTCGTCATCGTCGTCGGCTTCTTCTACATCAAGACGGCGAACTACCACCCCTTCGTGCCGCCTGCGGAACACGCGGCAGGTGAAAAGGCTTCTGTCGATTCGACGCTCTTCTCGCTGATCACAGGAGGAGGCGACTCGTCCTACGGGTGGTACGGCGTGCTCGCCGCGGCGTCGATCGTGTTCTTCGCGTTCATCGGATTCGACGTCGTCGCCACCACCGCGGAGGAGACCCGCAATCCGCGCAAGGACGTTCCGAGGGGCATCCTCGGGTCGTTGCTGATCGTCACAGTGCTCTACGTGCTGGTCACGATCGTCGTCACCGGCATGGCGAACTACAAACAGCTCGCGAGCAGCGGCGGTGACTCGAAGAACCTCGCTGACGTCTTCGCGTTGAACGGGGTCACCTGGGCGGAGAAGGTGATCGCCATCGGCGCACTGGCGGGCTTGACGACGGTCGTCATGGTGCTGATGCTCGGCCAGTCACGCGTCGCCTTCGCGATGTGTCGCGACGGTCTGCTGCCGCGCGGGTTGGCCAAGACGAGTCCGCGGTTCGGAACCCCGGTGCGGTTGACCGTGCTGATCGGTGTTGTGGTCGCCGTGGTCGCGGGCTTCTTCCCGATCAACAAGCTCGAGGAGATGGTCAACGTCGGAACGCTCTTCGCGTTCATCGTCGTCGCCGCGGGTGTGCTGGTCTTGCGTCGAGCCCGGCCTGACCTCGAACGCGGGTTCACCGTTCCCGGTGGGCCGATCATTCCGGTGCTCGCGATCCTTGCGTGCCTGTGGCTGATGCTGAACCTGTCGGCGCTGACGTGGATTCGCTTCGTGATCTGGATGGTCATCGGCGTGCTGATCTACGTGCTCTACGGAATGCGCCATTCGATGGTTGGCCGTCGCGAGCGCGGCGAGGTCGAGGGCGTCGCCTCAGACAAGCATCTGTGAGCGTCGCCTCGCCGGGCTCGCACGGCACCGCGTTCGCGCCCGACGTGTGGCCAGCCATGGCCTTGTCTGCGGTATTAGATAGCCTCGTAGTGGAGTGACTTTCGGGTGCGCACTTCGCGTGCCCGTTCAATCGGCCGTCGGCGAACAGTCGGCGCGACACCCTCATACAGGCGCGTGCCCGGCGGCACACATCGGTGACATGCGATTTCACGGACAAGGGGAAGACATGACCATGGTGCAGAGCGAGGCACCTCAGGTGGACACCAAGAACGGCATCGACTACAAGGTCGCCGACCTGTCGCTTGCCGAGTTCGGTCGCAAGGAGATCGGACTCGCCGAGCACGAAATGCCAGGCCTGATGTCGCTGCGTCGCGAATACGCTGACGTCGCGCCGCTGAAGGGTGCGCGTATCTCCGGTTCGCTGCACATGACCGTGCAGACCGCGGTACTGATCGAGACTCTCGTCGCACTCGGCGCGCAGGTGCGGTGGGCGTCGTGCAACATCTTCTCCACCCAGGACCATGCCGCGGCCGCGATCGTCGTCGGCCCGCACGGCACCGTCGACGAGCCGAAGGGTGTTCCGGTCTTCGCGTGGAAGGGCGAGACTCTCGAGGAGTACTGGTGGGCGGCCGAGCAGATGCTCACCTGGCCCAATCCCGACGAGCCCGCGAACATGATTCTCGACGACGGCGGCGACGCCACCATGCTTGTGCTGCGCGGTGCGCAGTTCGAGCAGGCGGGTGTCGTCCCTCCTGCGGACGACGACGATTCTGCCGAGTACAAGGTGTTCCTCGAGCTGCTGCGCACCACGTTTGCCGAGGACAAGACCAAGTGGACGAAGATTGCCGAGTCGGTCAAGGGCGTCACCGAGGAGACAACCACGGGCGTGCTGCGGCTCTACCAGTTCGCTGCTGCCGGTGAACTCTCGTTCCCCGCGATCAACGTCAACGACTCGGTCACCAAGAGCAAGTTCGACAACAAGTACGGCACGCGCCACTCGCTGATCGACGGCATCAACCGCGGCACCGACGTGCTCATCGGCGGCAAGAAGGTGCTGATCTGCGGCTACGGAGACGTCGGCAAGGGTTGCGCAGAGTCGCTCGCAGGCCAGGGCGCTCGCGTGCAGGTCACCGAGATCGATCCGATCAACGCGCTGCAGGCGCTCATGGACGGATTCGACGTCGTCACCGTCGAGCAGGCGATCGGCGACGCCGACATCGTCGTCACCTCGACGGGCAACAAGGACATCATCCTGCTCGAGCACATGAAGCAGATGAAGAATCAGGCCATTCTCGGCAACATCGGTCACTTCGACAACGAGATCGACATGGCGGGTCTGGAGAACTCCGGTGCGACCCGTATCAACATCAAGCCGCAGGTCGATCAGTGGGTCTTCGGCGACGGCAAGTCGATTCTCGTCCTCAGTGAGGGGCGTCTGCTCAACCTCGGCAACGCGACCGGACACCCGTCGTTCGTGATGAGCAACAGCTTCTCCAACCAGGTCATCGCGCAGATCGAGCTGTGGACCAAGAACGACGAGTACGACAACGAGGTCTACCGGTTGCCCAAGCACCTCGACGAGAAGGTCGCGAAGATCCACGTCGAAGCACTCGGTGGCACTCTGACCAAGCTCACCAAGGAGCAGGCGGAGTACATCAACGTCGACGTCGAGGGGCCGTACAAGCCCGAGCACTACCGCTACTGATCTACCCGCTGCTGATCCTCGCGCTGTCCGATGGATCAGAGCGGAGGCAGACGATAACGAGCCGGGGGCGTCGACGACAACTGTCGTGGACGCCCCCGACTCGTTCGGTGAGCGATTACTCTCGCGCTCTACGTGCTGTAGGAGGGCTGAGCGTTGGGGCAGAAGTACCAGGTGCCCTGCTCGTTGCTGAAGGTCGCCTTGTCGGTCTTGGTCTGGGTGGCCCGATCGCCGTCGGTCACGTGGGTCTCGACGAGCGACTGCGCGACGTCGCCGGTGACCTGTACTTCAGACATGCCGTCGAGAATCACCATGCCCCGGCCCTGCGGTGCTCGAATCCGGTCGCGTAGTCCGGTGCAGGTGGCGGACTTGATCTGATCCACGTTCCCGGTGTTGTAGGCGTCGATGTAGCGCTGCATCGCTGCACGAACCTCTACGGCCTGGGTGCCATCTGCGGGGGCGTCGGCAGAGTCGCCGTCCTGGCTGCCATCTGCGGGGGCGTCGGCAGAGTCGCCGTCCTGGCTGCCCTGAGTACCTTCACCACCCTGATCGGAGTCGTCGGGCGCAGCCTGGCTGGGCGACGCCGCCGCAACCGTCGGTGTCGCACTGTCGCCGCCCGAGGTGAGAGCCACAACGAGCACCACACCGAGTGCAAGGATCACGACGACGCCCGCTGCGATTCCTGCGATCAGGCCACGGTGCGGCGTCGACTTGGCGGTTTGCATATGCGCGAACGGTGAATCCCAGCCGGACGGCGGAACGGGCTGCTGCGCCAGCGGCCCCTGTGGTCCCCCCGGATACGGCTGGGCTCCCAGGTACCGCGCGGCTCCCGGGTACTGCGCGGCTCCCGGGTACTGGGGAGCCCCTGAGTAGGGCTGGACGCCTGGGTACGGTTGCAGCCCCGGCGCCGGAGCGGCTCCCGGTGGCGTCGTCTGAGGGAACGGCGCAGGCGCGGAGGGCGGTGCCGCCCACGGATTGCCGTCGACGTAGGCGGGTGAAGGCTGATCCGGTGACTGCTGGCCCGATGAATGCTGCGTGGTCGGGTACTGCCCCTGCGGCGGTGTGCCGCGTCCCGGTGTGGGCGGGTAGGTCATGAAGCTCCTTGGCAGATGGTGTCATCGTCGACGTTATCGAAGAGGCGAGCGGCTGCCCCAGTTCCGTCATTCATAACGCCGTCGTTCACGCGCGCAGGAATTCGTGGGCGAGGATCGCGGGTGCAGTCATTCGTGCATCAGACGCGCAACAAGGCCCGCGGGTTCCACCGATTCGGGAGATTCTGTGCCGACCTCGATCCACGGCGACGCCCAGCTCTCCGCGGCGAGCTGTCGGTAGACGGAGTCGACGCGCATCTGCAGGTCGTCGTCGCGTTCGTATGCGTCACGTGGCCGTGACGGATCGGTTGCCGCGCGAGAGCGTGCGCGCTCCATCGCGACGGTTGCGGGCACTCCGAGCAGTAGGTGCTGGTCGGGGACGGGAACGTCGAATCTGCCGAACTCGAGGTCGGCGACCCAGCGCACGATGCCTCCGGATGCGTCCTGCCGTAGCCGTCCTGCGCTGTAGGCCGCATTCGACGCGACGTATCTGTCGAGGATCACAACGTCGGATTCGATGAGTGACGCGCGAATCTGTGCTGCGGCGTCGGCGCGGTCGAGTGCGAAGAGCAGCGCCATGGCGTTGACGCTCTCACGCAGATCGCCGTGCTCACCGTGTAATGCCTCCGACGCGACGTCGGCGAAAATAGATGAGCCATATCGCGGGAACGTGAAAGTCGACACCGACGCGCCGCGTCGGGTCAACTCGTCAACCACGCCGGTGACCAGCGTGTTCTTTCCGGCGCCGTCCAACCCCTCCACTGCGATGAGCACTCCCACGATCGAATGGTAGGCGCCGAGGCGATGAGAAGGCGCCAGCCCGCCTCGGCGCGTCAATCACGACGGTTCGATCACGGAAGTGTCACCATTGGAGTCATGAAGCCTCGCATCCTCGTTGTGGACGACGACGCCGCGCTCGCCGAAATGCTGACGATTGTGTTGCGTGGTGAAGGTTTCGAACCCTTCGTCGTCTCCGACGGAACACAGGCGTTGACTGCGGTTCGAGAGGTTCGTCCTGACCTCGTCCTCCTCGACCTCATGCTCCCCGGGATGAACGGGATCGACGTGTGTCGGGTGTTGCGGGCCGATTCCGGTGTACCCATCGTGATGCTGACAGCGAAGTCCGACACCGTCGACGTCGTGCTCGGGCTCGAGTCGGGTGCCGACGATTACATGGTCAAGCCGTTCAAGCCGAAAGAACTCGTGGCGCGGGTGCGTGCGCGGCTGCGTCGCAATGACGAAGAGCCTGCCGAGTTGCTGTCGATCGGGCCGGTGGAGATCGATGTGCCCGCACACAAGGTCACCCGTGACGGCGTGCCCATCTCGCTGACACCGCTCGAGTTCGATCTCCTCGTTGCGCTCGCCCGCAAACCGCGGCAGGTCTTCACGCGCGACGTGCTTCTCGAGCAGGTGTGGGGATACCGGCATCCGGCGGACACTAGACTCGTCAACGTGCATGTCCAGCGTCTACGCGCCAAGGTCGAGACCGACCCGGAGAATCCCGAGGTCGTCCTGACGGTGAGGGGGGTCGGCTACAAGGCCGGCCCGCCGTGATCGGTCGTTCCCGACGTCGCGTCAACAGCACTCTCGGTCGGTTCACCCGCGCGGCAGGCGGCGTCGGCCGGACATTCGGCCGCATGTGGCGGCGTTCGCTCCAGTTGCGTGTCGTCGTGTCGACGCTCGCGTTGTCGTTCGTCGTGCTCCTCATCCTCGGGTTCGTGCTGATGAGTCAGATCACCGATCGGCTTCTCGAGGTCAAGTTGGGTGCCGCGACCGAAGAGGTCGAGCGTGCGCGCGTCGCCGTCGAACGTGACCTTGCGAGCGGCGACGGCAACACGTCCGTGCAGAACCGGCTGCGGCAGACGAGGTCGTTGCTGACCGACCGCGACGTCGACACCAGCCAGACGTCAGGATCTGTCGGCACCTTCGACAGCGTGCTCATCGTGCCGCGATCAGGCAGTGATGGTTCACAGTTCGGCGTCGGCCCGATCTCGGAGATACCGCGCAACCTGCGTGACATGGTGCAGGGCGGACAGGTTGCCTATCAGTACACGCGCGTGGCCGATGGTTCAGGCGGATCGATTCCCGCGCTGGTCATCGGCACACCGACCAACTCGTCGGTTCCCGGACTCGAGCTCTATCTGGTGTTTCCGCTGACCACCGAACAGAACACGGTCGACCTGGTGCGTGGCACCCTGCTCGCCGGAGGCGTTGTGCTACTCGGCTTGCTCGCGGCCATCGCATGGTTGGTATCCCGGCAGGCCGTCATGCCTGTGCGGTCGGCGTCGAGAATTGCCGTGCGCTTCGCCGATGGGCGCCTCAAGGAACGAATGCCTGTGCGCGGCGAGGATGACATGGCCCGCTTGGCGATGTCGTTCAACGACATGGCCGAGAGCCTGTCCAAGCAGATCACCCACCTCGAGGAGTTCGGTGGTCTGCAGCGACAGTTCACCTCCGATGTCAGCCATGAACTCCGTACACCGCTCACGACGGTCCGCATGGCCAGCGATGTCCTCTACGAGGGCCGCGACGACCTCGACCCCGTGCGTAAACGATCCGTCGAGCTGCTCGACAAAGAACTCGATCGCTTCGAGACGTTGCTCAACGAGCTCCTCGAGATCTCCCGACACGACGCCGGAATGGCTGAACTCGCCGCCGAACGGATGGACATGGCCATACCGATCGACGGAGCGCTCGCGACGGTCTCGCACCTCGCCTCCGACACGGGAACCGAGATCATCCTCGATCTACCGGCCGAACCCGTCATCGCCGAGATCGACCCGCGTCGTGTGGAACGTATTCTGCGCAATCTGCTCGCGAACGCCATCGACCATGGCGAACGCAAACCCATCACGCTCACCATGCGCTCCGACGGCGACGCCGTTGCGATCACGGTGCGCGACCAGGGCATCGGGCTGCGCCCCGGTGAAGAAAAGCTGGTGTTCAACCGCTTCTGGCGGTCGGATCCGTCGAGGTTCCGTCGGTCGGGTGGCACCGGGCTCGGTCTTGCGATCAGCATCGAGGACGCCCGGCTGCACCAGGGGCGTCTCGACGCATGGGGCGAGCCCGGCAAGGGAGCGTGCTTCCGACTGACCATTCCGCTGATTCGCGGTCACAAGGTTCTCGGTAGCCCGTTGCCACTCAAACCGGTTGGTCAGCCGGTCCGCAGTTTGCCCGCGAAGTCGTCGACGAAGACGGTTGTTACGCGACTCGACGACCCCGGCACCTCTGACGCCGTTGGCGGGGACGACACTGCCGACAGGGCCGACGCGAGCGACGGGGAGCAACGGTGATCGCGCGCGTGGGCGGCCGGACGTCACGACGATTCGTCGCGCTGATCGGGCTGCTCGTGACGGCGATCGTGCTCGCCGCATGCGGCGGCGTACCCGAGAGTTCGTCGCCTCAGCCAATCGAATCCTTCAAGCGCGAGGGACCGACGAACGCGGTTCCGGTTCCGCAGTCCGACATGGACCCCGAAGCGCTGGTGCGTGCATTTCTTGAAGCCACGGCGTCGCCGACGGATGGGCATGCGGCCGCCCGGCGATTTCTGACGGCACCGTCGTCGCAGCAGTGGGACGAGCGTGGCGACGCCATCATCCTCGACGAGATCAACACGTTCGTCGATCAGCGCAGCCAGAACTCGGTGCGCATGCGTCTCGTCGGCGACAACGTCGGAGTACTCAAGTCCAACGGACAACTGCTGCCCGCCAGCGGGCGGGTCGAGACCACGATCAGCCTTGTCCGCGTGGGGGAGCAGTGGCTGATCGACGGCCCGCTGCCCAACGGCGCGATGATCGACAGGAGTCGGTTCGTCGCGACATACCGTTCGGTGTCGTTGTACTTCACCGATCGCACCCATCAGCACCTGGTTTCGGACCCGCGGTGGTTGTACGGCAACCAGGACGCAGACCCGACGGTCCTGCTCACCAGGCTGATCGCGGGCCCGGCAGAAGACCTCGAAGCCGGCGTCGACAACGGCTTCCCGACCGGATCGTCGCTGCGCGGACAGGCTGCGCAGATCTCCGGCGGCGGCGTCCGCATCGAACTGACCGGTCTCGGAACCCTCGGGGTGCGTGACCGGACATCGCTTGCCGCGCAGATCATCTGGACGCTCAACGCCGCGGACATCGGCGGACCGTATGTGATCAACGCAGACGGCGCGCCGCTGGTCCCGGAGCGCAGCGCCGGGTGGCAGCCCGCCGACGTCAAGGCGTTCGACCCGCTCGCAACGCCCACCACCGATGTCGGGCTCAACATCGTGCGCGACGGCGCGCTGCTCAAGGTCACCGACACGGGGACGACGCCGTCGGGTGGATCGCTGGGTACCAGCCGCGACGTTCGCTCCGCGTCGATTTCGGCGGACGGCGACGAGGTGACGGCGGTCGTCGCAGCCCGCGGCGAACCCGGCCTGCAACTGGTGTCGGGGGCTTATGGCGGTGAGGTCTCGCCGCTCACCTCGGGGACCTCGATCACGCGACCGTCGTTTTCGGGAAGCCATGGGAACGACACCGTGTGGGCGGTCGTCGACGGCAAGCCAGTTCGCGTTGTGCGTGATTCCCAGAACTCCAGCCAGATCGTTTCGACGGTCGACGCGGGGTCGATCGCGCCGATTGCGCGCGGCCCGATCACCGAATTGCAGGTGTCGCCCGACGGTGTCCGTGTCGCACTCATCGTCGGCGGACAGGTGTTGCTCGCCGTCATCGCCACCAACGAGGACGGCCAGGTGACCCTGTCCAACCCACGAATCGCCGCGTACAACGTCGGCAATCAAGCCGTGTCGCTGGCGTGGGCGACGTCGACGACTCTCATGGTCGCCCGCGACGCCTCCGATTCGCCGGTGGTCCAGTTGCCGATCAACGGCGCTCCCGCATCCGGTCTGATCAGCGGAAACGTGGCACCACCGGTTCGCGCGGTCACCGCGGATGCCAGCAACGTCTACATCGGCGACCAACGCGGGATACTCCGACTCGGCAGCACCAACGGGCAGCCCGACCAGTATTGGACTGAGGTCGAGCCCGCGATGTCGCCGACGGCGATCCCCGTGCTTCCCTGACCCACGTACGTCTGCCCCGAGCCTCGGACGTCTGTCATGCGCCGGCGATGACGGCGACGAGGTCGACGCGTACGCCGTGTTCAGCGAGCACGCGGACCGATTCTGCTGCTGTCGCGCCGGTGGTCATCACGTCGTCGACCAGCACCGTCGCCGTGTGGGGTGAACAGTCGGCCCGCGTCGGCGGTGACCGGATGCCGACGCGCTGCGCGAGGTTTCGACGCCGCGCCCTGGCGTCGAGTCCTGCGGAGTCGAGTCCTCCGGGGCGGATGGTCAGCAACGGACGCACCGACGTGCGTTGCCCGAGTTCATCGGCTGCGCAGGCGGCGATGGCTGTGACGGTGTCGCCGCCGCGTCGCCGTGCCGCGAGTGCCCGCGTCGGAGCGGGAACGAGGGCCAGCCGCGATGCGGGTGGGATCTCGCCCCAGCGGCTCAGCGTGCGCAGTGCGTCGCCCAAGGCGTGCCCCAAAGGGGCGGCGAGATCGCGTCGGCCGTGTTCCTTGAGCTCGATCACCGCCTTGCGATGTGGACCGCGATAGCGCCCGAGCGCCCACACCCCGACACCGACCGGGACCCTGGGTGAGAGCATCACGGGAGCGTCGGCGAGATACGCTGCGCAGCGTGCACACCAGCGCGGTCCCGGAGCATCGCACCCGCCACAGGTCACCGGGATCATGAGGTCGACGCCGGCGCGTGCGATCGCGCGGACGTGCCGTCGGGCGATTCCTGACATGGCCCCGAGCCTGCACGCTCGGGCAAAGGATACCCGTGATGCGCCTGCGATCCGACGCACAACTGTGGATTCATGTGAGCCTGTGGATACCTGCCGAGCGGGCACCGTTGGGTCGTTGGTCCCGTATTCGAATCAACGTGGCGACGAGCCGTCATATCGATGGCTAACAGGCAAACTTCCGACTACGGTCGAGGGTGCAGAAGGTAGCCGAGTCCCGGTACGGGAGGTGAAGCCCCTGACAGTGGTTGTCAACCGCCGGTTGGCATGAATGAGTCGCCATTTCCTGACCTCAGTTGCCGCGAATCGTCTGGTGCTTCACGTAAGTCACAGCGGGTTCTCCTTGCGCACAACGGCTTTCGGGTTCTAAGAACCTCGATGGGTTCTGTAGATCTTTCGACGAGGTCGGGTGGTGGTAGCACACCCAGGAGGTAGTCGAATGTCGCAAGTCGTCCATCGCAAGGGTCGGCGTGAACCAAAGGTCGGTGTCACCACCGACGAGTACGACGCAGAATTCGCTTTTGTGCGGCCCCCCGGAACAGTCGAGTCCGACGAGCCGGCCGAACCGAACGCCACGGTCGTCTTCGCCGGGCGAAATGTCGAGATACCCGAGCACTACCAGATCTACGTCCGCGACAAGCTCGCGCGACTCGAGAGGTTCGACCTCAACGTCTATCGATTCGACGTCGAACTCAATCACGAACGCAATCCGCGGCAGTCCAAGGCGTGCCAGCAGGTGGAGATCACGGCCACCGGCAAGGGGCCTGTCGTCCGCGCGCAGGCATGCGCGGAAAACTTCTACGCCGCGCTCGAGGCCACTCTCGACAAGCTCGAGTCCCGATTGCGTCGGGTGAAAGACCGCAGACGCGTGCACTACGGCAACCGTCGGCCGCTCTCGGTGGCCGAGGCGACCGAGGTGGGGGCGCCGCCACTGCGAGTCGACCAACTCACCGTCGACGAGCTTTCCGGCGACCCCAGATCCGTCGACGGTGCACAAACCTGGGACGACGGCGTCGATGACCACACACCAGGACAGATCGTCCGCGTGAAGGAACACCCAGCCGTCCCGATGACCGTCGACGACGCCCTCTACGAAATGGAACTGGTCGGACACGATTTCTTCCTGTTCCACGACAAGGAAACCGATCAGGCTTCGGTGGTCTACCGCCGCCACGCCTTCGATTACGGACTGATCCGGCTCGTCTGATCGGCAGCCACGGGGCACCGATCAGGCTCCCTTCAGGCGACGTCGGTACCATGGAATACGGCCTGCGTTCATGCACTCGCATGCACAGGCCGTATTTCGTGAGTAGTCGACATGAGTAAGGGACTCGATCCACGGTGCTGAACAAGCTACTGCGCGTCGGCGAAGGCCGCATGGTCAAGCGACTCGATGCGATCGCATCGCACGTCGAGGCGTTGGAAGACGAGATCGCATCGCTGTCCGACGACGAACTGCGGGCCAAGACCGGCGAGTTCAAGGATCGGATCGCCAAGGGCGAGACACTCGACGAAGTGCTGCCCGAGGCCTTCGCGGTCGCTCGCGAGGCCGCATGGCGTGTTCTCGACCAGAAGCACTTCCACGTGCAGATCATGGGTGGCGCAGCCCTGCACTACGGCAACATCGCCGAGATGAAGACCGGAGAGGGCAAGACCCTTACCTGTGTGTTGCCCGCCTACCTCAATGCGCTGTCCGGCGACGGCGTGCATGTCGTCACTGTCAACGACTACCTGGCAAAGCGCGACTCCGAGTGGATGGGACGCGTCCACCGCTTCCTCGGTCTCGAGACCGCGGTGATCTTGACCGGGATGACTCCCGAGCAGCGCAAGGTCGCCTACGCCGCCGACATCACCTACGGCACCAACAACGAGTTCGGCTTCGACTACCTGCGCGACAACATGGCGCACGCACTCGAGGATCTCGTGCAGCGTGGCCACAACTTCGCCGTCGTCGACGAGGTCGACTCGATCCTGGTCGACGAAGCCAGGACACCGCTGATCATCTCGGGTCCCGCCGAGGGATCGAGCAAGTGGTACACCGAGTTCGCACGCATCGCGCCGCTGCTCGAGCGTGACGTCCACTACGAGGTCGACATCAAGAAGAAGACGATTGGCGTGCACGAGGCGGGCGTCGAATTCGTCGAGGATCAGCTCGGCATCGACAACCTCTACGAGGCCGCCAACTCGCCGCTGGTCAGCTATCTGAACAACGCGATCAAGGTCAAGGAACTCTTCCACCGCGACAAGGACTACATCGTCCGCAACGGTGAGGTGCTGATCGTCGACGAGTTCACCGGTCGCGTGCTCGACGGCCGTCGCTTCAACGAGGGTCTGCACCAGGCCATCGAGGCCAAAGAGGGCGTTGAGATCAAGGCCGAGAACCAGACACTCGCCACGATCACGCTCCAGAACTACTTCCGCTTGTACGACAAGCTCTCCGGAATGACGGGTACCGCAGAGACCGAGGCCGCGGAGTTCGACCAGATCTACAAGCTCGGCGTACTGCCGATCCCGACCAACAAGCCGATGATCCGCAAGGATCAGGGCGATCTGATCTACAAGACCGAAGAGGCGAAGTTCGCCGCCGTCGTCGACGACATCACCGAACGTCACCAGGCCGGTCAGCCCGTCCTGATCGGTACGACCAGCGTCGAACGGTCGGAGTATCTGTCGCGTCAGCTCGCCAAGCGCGACATTCCGCACACCGTGCTCAACGCCAAGTTCCACGAGCAGGAAGCGCAGATCGTCGCGGAGGCCGGCCGGCCCGGGGCGGTCACGGTCGCCACCAACATGGCCGGTCGTGGTACGGACGTCGTGCTCGGCGGCAACCCGGACATCATCGCCGACACCCGCCTACGGAAAGCCGGACTCGATCCGGTCAACACCCCCGACGAGTACGAGGCCGCGTGGGAAGAAGCGATCACCCTCGCGCGTCGGGAAGCCGCGGAGGAAGCCGAAGCGGTGCGTGATGCGGGCGGTCTGTACGTACTCGGTACCGAGCGCCACGAATCCCGTCGCATCGACAACCAGCTGCGCGGACGTTCGGGGCGTCAGGGTGATCCGGGCGAGTCGCGGTTCTACCTCTCGCTCGGCGATGAGCTCATGCGACGCTTCAACGGCGCGGCGCTGGAGACCATCATGAACCGCGTCAACCTGCCAGACGACGTCCCGATCGAGGCGAAGATGGTCACGAAGGCCATCCGCAGCGCACAGACCCAGGTTGAGCAGCAGAACTTCGAGGTCCGCAAGAACGTCCTCAAGTACGACGAGGTGATGAACGAGCAGCGCAAGGTCATCTACGCCGAGCGTCGCACCATTCTCGAGGGAACCGAGCATCGCGAGCAGATCATGCAGATGATCGCCGAGGTCGTCGGAGCGTATGTCGACGGCGCAACCGCGGAGGGCTACGCCGAGGACTGGGACATCGACGAGCTGTGGACCGCCCTGCGCGCGCTCTATCCGATCGAGCTGGACCCACGAGAAGTGGTGGGCGAGAACGAGTTCGGTGAGCGTGACGACATCTCGGCCGACGAGCTGAAAGAGATCCTCGTCGATGACGCGCAGAAGGCGTACGAGAAGCGCGAGGAGGAGATCACCGCGATCGGCGGCGAGGACGCCATGCGGCAGCTCGAACGCACGATCCTGCTCAGTGTTCTCGACCGCAAGTGGCGCGATCACCTCTACGAGATGGACTACCTCCGCGAGGGCATCCACCTGCGCTCCATGGCGCAGCGTGACCCGGTGGTCGAGTACCAGCGCGAGGGCTACGACATGTTCGTCGGGATGCTCGAAGGCCTCAAGGAGGAGACCCTCCAGTATCTGTACAACGTGCAGGTGCAGGCCGAGCCCGCTCCCACTGTCACACCGGCTTCCGCTGCGGCGACTGCCGCCGCGGCCGCCGCACGCCAGCCCGCGATGGCGGGTGCGGCGTCGTCGGGCAACGGGGCATCGCAGAATGGCGCGTCTGGCAACAGCGAGGCCCCGGCCGCATTGCGTGCTGTCGGCGTCGACGCCGAGTCCGACGTCCCGATGACGTACTCCGGGCCCGATGAGGACGGTGGCACGTCCGTGCACTCGGAGGAAGAGGAACTCGACGATCCGGCACTCGTGGCCGCGTCGCGTCGGGAGCGTCGGGCCGCCGCGCGTGCCAGCGGAAAACGTGACGGCGCGAAGCCGCCGAAGTCCAAGCGACGTCGACGCTGAAAATTCTCTGACGTTCATGGAACCGGACGTACCTCGCGTGCGTCCGAGTTTCCATGACCAACACCTGCACTGATCAGCCGTCGCATATCGAAGCGAGTCCGGCGTCGAGTCGTATCCGGATAGTGCCCGCGCCCGACTACGAGACGCGCGGGTCCCTGACCGGCTCGACGCGTGACGAGAGGTCCGCTGCCGCCCCCGCTCGCCGCGCGCCGGAGATGCCGGGCGCCAGTACCCGCACCGCGGCTCGTGCGACTTCCCGCACTGGTTCCGGCGCAACCGCCATTGCGGCGCGGGACTTCTCGGTCGGCACGCTCACGATGATCTTCGAGGTCATCGCGCGCCGCAGGCCCGCATCGCATCTGCAGCATCGGGTCGGAATCCAGGTCGACGACCAGATCGACGCCCTCGCGCGGGCCGGGGCGGCGGGCCACGACATGTGCATCCCCACCGTTCGACGCGTCCACGTCCAGATGTGCGACGCGGGATCGGCAGAGATCTTCGGGACGTACTCGCGGCAGGGCAGGTCGCGGGCGTTCGCGGGGCGTATCGAACGCGTGCCGTGCCGGGTTCGCGTAGCTGGGCAGGCGGCTCGTGGTCGCTACAGTCCGGTGGCGACCCGCGTCGAGTATCGCTGGCAGCTGGTCGTCCTGACACTCGGATGACTACGTTCGCGGGGCGCGCCCATGCGATGCGGCGGGTATCGCCATCGCGATGTCGGCGACGGTGTCCGCGGCGCTAGGATCATCGCGTGGCGAACCGGCTGTCTCCGCGCGAGGCGATCTCCTACTTCCTCGACGGCGCAGGTGTCACCAATCACCTCGGTGCCGTCATCGTCTTTCCCGGAACCAACGGCAAGAAGCGTTCCGCGGCAAAGGATCTCGCGACCAGTCGGACACGCGGAAAGAAGTCGGAACCACCCGTCCTCGACTATCCGGCGCTGGTGCGGCTCGTCGAGAACCGACTGCAACTCGTGCCGCGGTATCGGAAGGTGGTCCTGGAGGTCACCCTCGGGCTGGCCCGTCCGGTCTGGGCCGACGACCCCGACTTTGACATCAATTTCCACATCCGCCGATCGGGCCTGCCGTCGCCGGGAACGATGGCCGATCTCGAAGATCTCGTCTCCCGCGTGATGTCGCGGCCCCTCGACCGCAGCCGACCGCTGTGGGAGATGTATCTGATCGAGGGACTCGAGGACGGCGGGTTCGCGATCCTGACGAAGTCGCATCGCTGTCTGATCGACGGCGGTGGCGCCGAGATGAGCGAGCTGATCTGCGACGACGAACCCGACGTCGCCGCACTGCCCGTGGATGTCTGGATGCCCGGGCCCCCACCCGGTTCGGCGTCGTTGGCGGTCAGTGCGCTGGCCGAGGCGTTGGCGCGCCCGGGAGAGCTGATTGATTCGGTCATCGGTGGCAACGGATTGCTCGGTGAGGCGAAGTCCGTGGTGGTGGGTACGGTCCGCCGCGCAGGACGCCTGGTGCAGCAGCTCACGGATTCGGCACCGTCGAGCCTGTTGAACGCGCCCGGGTCGTCGACCCGCACGTTTGTCTCGGCATCGGTCCCACGGCGCGATGTCGCGAAGATCGCCGAACGCAACGAATGCACTGTCAACGACGTCGAGCTCGCGATCATCACGGGTGCGATGCGCCATTGGCTGCCGTCCATCGACGCGGAGGGTCGGTTCGGCGACACCGTGCGGGCGGTGCTTCCGCTCGGCGCGCGACAGTCCGGGGTACTTGCGCACGAGGAGTCACCCGAGACGTGGATCGTCACCGACGAGCCGCGGTTCGTCACCGACCTCCCGGTTGGGGAGTCCAATCCGCTGGTCCGACTCGCTCAGGTCGCGGGGCTGGCCAATCGCTACGCGCAGTCGTCACGACGCGTCTCACCGTCGACGCAGCCGTTGCTGAGCGAGCTGGGTGTCATACCGTTCGCGGAACTCAGTTCGCGCGCGTTCCGGTCACTCGACCGCCGCGGGTACAACGTGCCGGTCGCGATGAACACCGTGCCGATTCCGCCCCAGTACGTCTCGGGCCACAAGGTGTCCAACCTGTTCGTCGTACCCGGCCTGGTCGCCGGACGCGCGTTGTCTGTCGGCGTGTGCGAGTATGCGGGGTCGATCGAGTTCGGGTTCACCGCCGACCGTGGTGTGATCGACGACCCCTCGCTCATCGGCGACTACGTCCGCGAGTCGTACGAGGAACTCGCCGACGCCCACTAGTGTTGGCAGCGGAATCCAGGTAAATGGGTGGAATCCATTAAAGGCGCGGAATCCAGGTAACACGCTGAGGATGTCGTAGGAGGAAACACGCGGTGAGGGTCTACTTTCCGGCGACGCTGACCATGCTGCTCGAACTCGACGAGACAGGGGAGTTCCGCCCGGTCGGCGGGACGGGTTTCGCACTCACTCCGGCGTTGCGCGAGTCGTACTTCTCCGGCGACGACGAGGAGTTGGCGGAGGCGGCGATCCGCGAGGCCGCGCGTGCGTCGCTGCGCCTGCTGGCCGGTGAAGCCCCCGAGCCGGGCGACCCCGACGCGGAGGCCGACCTCGAAGCCGACGAGGCGACTGCCAAGCCCGGCGACACACCCCGCCTACCGCCTCGTCGTGCCGTGGTTGCCGCCGACGTCGACGGAGCCACACTGCGTCCCGACCTCGACGACGCCGTCGTGAAGGTCTCCGGTCCGATCGCGAAGTCGGCGATCGCGTCTGTGCTGGTCGACGGCGCCGATGCCGAAAGTGCTGTCCGTAACGCCGTCGTGGTCATCGACGCCGCGGACATGGGCGACCTGGACGCCGAACTCGCCGTCGGCGACGTCGAAGACCACGACCTGGGGTGGTACGCGACCCAGGAGCTACCGTTCCTCCTCGAACTGCTCTGAGGCTTTTGGACTGCTCTGAGGCTTTTGAACTGCTCTGGGGCTTTTGAACTGCTCTGGGGCTTTTGAACTGCTCTGGGGCTCTGAACTGCTCTGGGGCTGTCCCGGAGTCCACTCATTCCCTAACCTACGGTTCCGTAGGTTAAAGTTGTCGCGTGAGGTCTTCGGGGGCCCGATTGCGGGCTCCGTCCAACATGCGGTCGCACGACGAGGAGTGGGAACGGTGAACCTGCGGGAGCTGCGGGAACGGTTTGAAGAGCCGGTGTCGGGGGTGGCAGCGCGTAGTCGTGGGGCTCGGTGGGCACGCGCTGCGGTCGCGCGGATCACCACGCCGCTGTTGCCCGACGACTATCTCCACCTGGCCAATCCGCTCTGGTCGGCGCGTGAACTGCGCGGCCAGGTGGTGTCGGTGACTCCGGAAACCGACGACTCCGCCACCATCCGTATCAAGCCGGGGTGGGGATTCACGCTCGACTACGCGCCCGGGCAGTACATCGGAATCGGAGTGCTCGTCGAGGGGCGTTGGACGTGGCGGTCGTACTCGTTGACCTCGGTGCCGGATCTGACGCGCACCGAGGGCACCATCGCGATCACGGTCAAGGCCATGCCCGAGGGTTTCCTGTCGACGCACCTGGTCAAGGGACTTGAGCCGGGTACAGTCGTGCGATTGGCCGCGCCCAAGGGTGAGTTCGTTCTGCCCGAGCCACTGCCGGGCAAAGTGCTTTTCCTGACCGCTGGCAGCGGACTGACCCCGATCATCTCGATGCTGCGCATGATGCGCCATCGCGGACAGTCGACAGACGTGCGCGTGGTGCACTCGGTGCCGACGCCCGACGATCTGCTGTTTGCCGACGAACTCGTCGAGATGGAGAAGAGCGGACTCATCGACCTGCACGTGCAGTACACGAGGGCCGACGGCAAGGTCACCGCACATTCGCTCGACGAGCTCAGCCCCGACTGGCGGACACGCGAAACGTGGGCGTGTGGGCCGGGCGGTTTCTTGGAAATGGTCGAAGCGGCGTTCATCGATGCAGATGCCTCCGATCGCCTGCACATCGAGCGATTCGCTCTCGAGCGTGGCGCGGTCGGCGCGCAGGGCGGGACCGTCACCTTCGGACGCACGGGGCAGACCGCGGAGGTGGACGGCGCGACAACCCTGCTCGAAGCGGGGGAGCAGGCCGGTGTGTTGATGCCGTTCGGATGCCGCATGGGCATCTGTCAGAGCTGCGTGGTCATGCTCGACAAGGGGTGCGTGCGCGATCTTCGATCCGGCGACGAGCATGTCGCGGGCGAACGAATACAGACCTGCGTGAGCGCTGCCGCGGGTGACTGCACACTCGATGTATGACGAATCGCCGAAATCCTCGGCGAATGCGCAGCTCACGAGCGTTTCGGGCGCCTCGGCGCCTGTGTTCCCCGTCGCCGGGTTGGTCGACGCGTTAGGCTCTGTGGGCGAGGCTGTCGACCACGGAGGTGGATCCGCGTGCGAGCTGAACTGATTGAACTGACCGCGACGAGTGATGTCCCGGTGCTGACCGATGGCACCATCACTCTGCGGGCACATCAGACCGACGACGTCGATCGCATCGTCGGATATGCCACCGATCCCCTGACGATGCGATGGGCCAAGATGCCATCGCCGTACGGTCGATCCGACGCCGAGCGGTTCATCATCAATGCACTGCAGGGATGGCGTAACGGGACGTCGATGATCTGGGCCATCGAGCACGACGGCCGGTTCGCCGGAAGTATCGATCTCCGTGGGCCCGGCCGGATCGTCGACATCGGTTTCGGGTTGCATCCCGATGCTCGCGGTGAAGGCCTCGTGCGGCGCGCGATGGTGTTGGCGATGCAGTACGCCGTCGACAACCGCGACGTCGAGGTCGTGCGCTGGGAGGCCGCCGAGGGCAACCTCACCAGTCTGCGCGCTGCGCACGCCGCGGGATTCACTCTGGTCGGTCGGCTTCCCGACTGGCTCGAGATGAACAGCGGCGTCGTCGACGCCTGGTGCGGCAAGTGGCACGCCGGCGAGAGTTTCGAACCCAAGACCGTCTGGCACGCAACGACTTTCGAAACCGAGCGGTTCCGCCTGCGGCCCCTGGAGGCCAAGGACGACGAGCGCATTCGAGAGACGCTCGACGACCCGATCTCGCGCAAGTACCTGTTCGGCAGGCCCGACCCGCTGACCGTCGAACATGCCGCGGCCGAGCGCACCAGGAAGTGGTGGACCGCTGCGCGAGGGGAGACCTGCACCTGGGCCGTCGCCGACAAGGAAACGGACCACTATCTCGCAGACATCTCGCTGTTCAAGATCGATCCGGTGGTCGGCGCCGAGATCGGCTTCTACACGCATCCCGAGGCGCGTGGTGCCGGCGTGCTCGGCGAGGCGTTCCCCGCGTCGGTGCGGCACAGCTTCGACGTCCTCGGTCTGCGCAGGCTGACGATGTTCGCGGCCGACTCCAACGAGGGCAGCAAACGCCTTGCGCTGCGCGCGGGCTTCAACGAGTTCGGCACCCAGCCGCTTGCCGCGAGCTCGGCGGGCAAGATCGAGGATCTACTCGGGTACGAACTGCTCGCCGACGCAGGCGATCACTAGCGCCTCTGTCCCCGAAAGCTGGGGCTTTTTGGTGGGTGGCCAAACCGGGACAATGGGATAAACGCAGCGGACCTGCCGCCACGCTCCGAATTCGGGAGAACCAATGGCATCCCAGAACAGTGCAGGTGCCGTAGCGGTGGCGAACGTCGACCTCTGCATCGTCGGCGCGGGAGTAGCGGGCTTGAATGCTCTCGCCGTGGCAACCGAATACCTCGACGCGGGCGCTCGGGCGGCTCTCGTCGATCGTCGTCCGGATGCGGGTGGTATGTGGAACGACACGTATTCCTATGTCCGGCTTCATCAGCCATATGAGTTCTTCACCGCCGGCGACATCGCCTGGAGGCTGCGTCGTGCGCCCGACTACCTTGCGACCAAGCCAGAGGTCCTCGATCACCTGCGGTACTGCCGCGACGTTCTCGCGGAACGAGTCGCGCTCGACGAGTACTACGGATGGACGATGGACCGATTCGATGAACACGCAGACGGCGTGCGCGTCCATCTCAGCGACCCCGCGGGTGGGAAACTCGTCCTCGACACGCCGATCCTGATCAACGCGTACGGATTCAACGTGACTCCCAATCAGCCTCTCGCGCTGAGCAGTTCGCAGGTGAAGTCGGTCTCGCCCGACTTCTTCGACTTCTCCGAGAATGACTTCACCGACACCAATACGCCGGTCTGGATCATTGGCGGCGGCAAGACCGCCATGGACACCGCCTATCTGATCACCACCAGAAATCCCGGACGTGAAGTGCATCTGGTGGCCGGTGCCGGGACGTTCTTCAACAATCGCGAGGCTGCTTTCCCAATCGGAATGCGCAGATGGTGGGCAGCCAAACCCGCCAGCCAGGTCTTCAGCTCGTTTGCCGACATGTACGACGGGACAAATGATCAGCAGGTGACCGCCGCCTACCGCGCGCGGTATGGAATCAGCCCGATGCCCGAGTCGCGTCGGTTCTTGAACGGCAACCTCTCACCATCTGAATGCGACGCCATCTCGGCTGCGCTCAGCGGCATTGTCACTGATTACCTTGTCGACGTCGTCGATCGAGATGGCATGCCGCAGCTGGTGTTCCGTAGTCATGAGGAGATTCCCGTCGTCCCGGGGAGTTGGGTCGTCAATTGCACCGGTTACATCCTGCGTGAGCGTTCAACCGACGATCCCTACGTTTCGGAGGGTGGTCGGGTGCTCACCATCAACTCCGGATCGGCGATCGTCCAGTTCTCCACCTACGCCGCCTATTTCCTCACCCACCTCGCCTTCCTGGGCAAGCTCGATTCGGTGCCGCTCTACCAAACCGATATCGGCGTGGTGGCGCGCCAACATTCACAGGCCGCGGTCGGTATCAGTTGCTGCCTTGCGATGTACAACATCGGGCTGATCGCCGACGAGGTCCCGCTCAAGGTCTTCACCAACTGCGGTGTCGACTTCGACAAGTGGGCTCCGATGCCGCTGCGGCTCGCGGCGTCGACCCGATTCATGCTCACCCATCGCCGCAAGCGTGAACAGTATCGCCGCGCGCTCGACATCGCGTCGCAACGGCTGGGATTCGCATGCGGGCCACTCGTCGGGGCGACTGCGTCCTGACCGTTGCGATCAACCTCACTGCCGTTCGCCACAGAACACCCCCCATTTGGTCTGGACAGCCCGATGCCCGTAACCTACGCTTACGTAAGTTACGGGAACGTAGGCGTAGCCGACTCTCCCGTCGCCCCTGACCATCCGCGACCAGTGAGGACGCCCATGGCGATCACCGACATCCCGGAGTACGCACATCTGAGCAAGGCTGACATCGAAGAACTCGGCCGTGAACTCGACAAGATCCGTGCCGAAATCGAGGCAGACCGAGGGGAGCGGGACGCGCGGTACCTGCGCAACACCATCCGCTTTCAACGCGGCCTCGAGTTGGTCGGCCGCGGACTGATCTTCGGTTCGACGCGTCGCTCGTGCTGGTGGGCGGGCGCGACGGCGCTCGGCGTCGCGAAGATCGTCGAGAACATGGAACTCGGCCACAACGTGATGCACGGGCAGTGGGATTGGATGAACGATCCCGAGGTGCATTCGACCACGTGGGAGTGGGACAACACCGACCCCTCGGCCCACTGGAAGCACACGCACAACTACATCCATCACAAGTACACCAACGTGCTCGGCATGGACGACGACGTGGGCTACGGACTGCTCCGCGTGACGCGCGACCAGCGGTGGCGTCCGTTCAACTACGGCAACCTCGTCTACAACACGCTGCTCGCGCTCTTCTTCCAGTGGGGAGTTGCCGCGCAGCACCTGGAGATCGGCAAGAAGCGTCGTACACCGGAGGCCAAAGCGCAGTTCCGCCGCGACCTAGCCGACGTCGGCAACAAGATCGGTCGCCAGGTCGGCAAGGATTACGTGATCTACCCCGGTCTTGCGGCTGCGGCAACCGCCGCGGTGACCAAGGGAGACGCCCGGGCGTCGGCTCGCGCGTTCGGCAAGGCAGCCACTGCGAACGCGCTGGGCAACGTCATCCGCAATGTGTGGAGTAACGCCGTGATCTTCTGCGGGCATTTTCCCGACGGTGCGGAGAAATTCACCAAGCAGGACGTCGACAGCGAGACGCAGGCCGAGTGGTATCTGCGACAGATGTTGGGATCGGCCAACTTTCGCTGCGGATTCCTGCTCGCTTTCATGAGCGGAAATCTCTCGTACCAGATCGAGCACCACATCTACCCCGACCTCCCAAGCAACCGGCTCGCCGAGATTGCCGTTCGCGTCCAGGCGCTCTGCGACAAGTACGACCTGCCCTACACGACGGGGTCGTTCCCGCTGCAGTACGCGAAGTCGTGGCGAACGATCGCCAAGCTGTCGTTGCCCGACAAGTACCTCAAGGCGACTGCCGACGACGCTCCCGAGACGGCGTCGGAGCGTCGATTCAAGACCGGACTCGACGAGGGGGTGCGCCTCGAGTCGGTGGTCGATCCGGTGAGTGGACGTCGACGCGGGCTGCGTAGTGCGATTCGGTCGCTGCGTGATCGGCGTCGAGGACGTGCGGCAGCGCCGACGGTGGTTACAGCACGTTCAACGCGCGCTGCCTGATCGTGAATACGGCGACCTCACGCTGCCTGCGGTTACTCGCGGGTAGGGTGGGTGTCGCACACACGCCGCGTGCGACATAATGGAGTGCAATGGCTATCACCGACATCAATGAATACGCACATCTGACTGACGCGGATGTCGAGGCCCTCGGCGCCGAGCTCGATGCTCTGCGACGAAAGATCGAGTCCGAACGCGGCGAGCGGGATGTGCGTTACCTGCGCAGGACCATCCTCGCGCAGCGCGCCCTCGAAGTTGCCGGTCGACTCGCGTTGTTCGGTTCGCATCGTCGTTCACTGTGGTTGCTCGGCACCGGTTCGCTGGCGTTGGCCAAGATCATCGAGAACATGGAGCTCGGCCACAATGTGATGCACGGGCAGTGGGACTGGATGAACGATCCCGAGGTGCACTCCACGACGTGGGAATGGGACATGGTGTGCGCGTCCCCGCACTGGAAGCACTCGCACAACTACGTCCATCACAAGTACACCAACGTGCTCGGCATGGACCACGACGTCGGTTACAAGGTCCTTCGGGTCACGCGGGACGAGCCGTGGGAACCGCGGCGCCTCCTCCAACCCTTCATGAACCTGTTTCTCGCGCTGACGTTCGAGTGGGGGATCGGGCTGCACGATCTCGATCTCAGCGAGTACCGCGCGGGCGAGCGTCCGCGTGAGGTCACGATTCCGAAACTCAAGCTGTTCGCGCGGAAGATCGGCAAGCAGGTGGGCAAGGACTTCGTTCTGTTCCCGGCACTGACCGGCCCCAACTTCGTGCATACGCTCACGGCCAACCTCACCGCCAACGTGATCCGCAATCTGTGGGCCTACGTCGTGATCTTCTGTGGTCACTTCCCCGACGGCGCAGAGAAATTCACGGTCGACACCCTCGACGACGAGACGCCTGGCCAGTGGTACCTGCGGCAGATGCTCGGCTCCGCGAACTTCAACGCCGGCCCGGCGATGGCCTTCATGTCGGGCAATCTCTGCTACCAGATCGAGCATCACCTCTACCCGGATCTGCCGAGCAACCGCCTCGCCGACATCTCGGTGCGCGTGCGCGAACTCTGCGACAAGTACGACCTCCCCTATACGACGGGATCATTGTGGGTCCAGTACTTGAAGACGCTACGGACCATCAACAAACTCGCACTGCCCGACCGCTTCCTGCGTGATTCGGCCGACGACGCACCCGAGACCGCGTCGGAGCGACGCTTCGCCGGTCTCGACCAGGCGATGGGTCTCAAGACGGCTATCGAAGAGGTTCGCCGCAGGCGTCGGATGCGTCGCCGGGCGCGCCGCTAGTCACACGCTCGTCGGTGGTCACACGCTCGTCGGGTGGTCACACGAGAGCGTGGCTCATCGGCCGGCGGTGACCCAGTCGCTCGTCGATCGCGCGAGTCGTCGCGACACGAATGCCAGGCTGACGACGCAGACGGCCGCAACGGTCACTGCCCATGGTGCGAGGTCGTGGATCACGAGCACGCCGCCGACGACGGCTCCCGCGAACATGGTGGCGATCGACATCCCCCTGCGGCCGGCTCTGCTGCCGCTGCCGGTACCCACGCGGCTGTCCCCGAACACCCCTGTGATCGTCAGCGTGAGAACTGTCGTCGTGAGGTCGGGAACGGCGAGGCCGCGCGCGAGGGCGTTCTGCAGTCCCATCGCGGCGGAAACGAGTGCGATGAGCGTCGCCACGATTCCCGTGTGATAGGGATGCGGGAACGTCCACGCGACCACGCCCGCGACGATCATGAGTACGGCCTGGGTCGCGAGCGCGGTTCGCAACTGCTTGCCGCGATGCCCGTCGTGGATGCGTAGGATTCGTCCGCCAAGCGCGGCTCCACAGGCGAACGTCAGCAGCGACGTGATCGAAGCCCATGCTGCGAAGCCCGCGGCACCTGCCAAACCGAAAGCGAGGAAGACGACGTTTCCGGTCATGTTCGCCACGAACACTCTGCCGAGCGCGAGATAGCTGAAAGCGTCAACGACACCGGTCACGAAGGTCATGGCCAGCAACATCGCGGGCAGGGGGCCGTGCTTGCCCTGCGCCGGTGGAGCTATCGTTTGCCAAGCTTCGCGCGCGTGATTGCTGATGGTTGTCGCCATGTTGCCTCGCTCCTACCCGGCTTGTGTGTCTTGGCGTAGCCGTGCGTGTGCGGTCACTCCCTGTAGCGGATGGTTGCGCTCGCTGATTGCGAAGACGGCCCACAGTGCCATGCCGGCAATCGCCGTGCCTGCTCCGGCCGCGCACACCAGTACCCATCCACCGGCCTGGTATGCCCACGCGCCGAAGGCCGATCCGAGCACCCCGCCTGCGAAATAGGCGACCATGTAGGCGGTCGTCAAGCGGGATCGTGCTTCGTCGTCGAGCGAGTACACGGCGGCCTGGTTCGCGATCTGGACGCCTTGGACGCCGAAATCGAACACCAGCAGGGCGATGACCAGCACGATGACCTGGTGTGCTCCCCAATAGAGCAGAGCCCACCCCAGGAGTTCGATCGCCCACACGCCGTATTGGGTGTGGCGTAGATACCCGCGGTCGGCGAGTTTGCCGACGCGCGGCGCCGCCAACGCCCCGGCCACCCCGGCGAGTCCGAAGAGTCCGATCGCGGCGTCGGAGAAGTGGTACTGCGAGCCGTGTGCCCCTGCGAGCAGGAATGCGATGGCCGTCCACATGCCGCTGAAGGCGGCCATGTTCAGTCCGCCGAGAAGCATGCGGTGACGTAGGACCCCTTCGCTGCGAACCAGGGTGACGATGGACCACAGCACGCGGGGATAGCTCGTCGACGTGGCGCTGATCGCCGTGCGCGGGGCATACCACCACACCGCGGCCGCCATCGCCAGCTGGACCACTGCTGCGACGACCAGCACCGTGCGCCACCCGCCGACCTGCGCAACCAACCCGGCGAATACACGGGAGAACAGGATTCCGACAAGTAGTCCGCTCATCACCGTGCCGACGATTGCACCGCGCTCGCCCGGCGCGGCGACCGCTGCTGCCCACGGCACGACGACCTGCGCTGCTGACGCGGAGACACCCACCGCGAAGACCATCACCATCAGCACCGCGTAGGCCGGAGAGAAGGCCGCGATGGCCAGGCCGATGCAGGAGACGACGAGCAGTCCGCCGACCAGGATGCGTCGGCTGACGAAGTCTCCGAGCGGCACGACGAGTGCCAGACCGATGAGGTAGCCGACCTGAGTGGCCGAGACGACGAGACCTGCGGCAGCGGTCGAGATGTGGAAATCGTCGCCGACCTCATGCAGTAGTGGCTGCAGGTAGTACAGGCAGCCTGCGGATGATCCCGCCGTGATCGCAAAGAGCAGCACTACCAGTCGACTCAACCGCGGCGTGACCGTCGACGGTGTCGCGGACGTTCCGGACGGGTTCGTCTCCGATGAGCTGGGTGAGGTGCGCTGTGGCGAAGTCATGAGTCCATGGTGAGCCGGATAGGCCATGCTGAAAAGCGATAGATTTCGATACGGACATCACCATCGTTGATGATTGATACGTTGCTGCGACCACCCTGCTGGAGATGCGAATGGAATTGCGTCAGCTCGAGTACTTTCTCGCGTGCTGTGACCAGGGAACTTTCACCGCGGCGGCGCGATCTCTGCACGTCGTGCAGTCCGCGGTGTCGACAGGAGTGGCGAAGCTCGAGCACGAACTCGGTGCAAAGCTCTTCGACCGGACGCGCACCGTGCTGGTGTTGACCGACGCCGGGCGGGCGGCGATGGCCCCGGCGCGGGAAGCGTTGCGCGCACGGGACGAGGTGCGTGACGCGATCGCCGGGATGCGAGGCGAGGTCCGTGGCGAGGTAGTGCTCGGAGCCCTCGTCAACGTCGCCACGATCAACCTCGCCGGGGCGTTCGAGGTGGTCCATCGCCGTCATCCGGGCATCTCAATCGCCATGCGGCAGAGTCCGCAGGGCAGCGCGGGCAACGTCCGGCATCTGCGCAATGGCTCCCTCGACCTGACGCTGCTGGGTGGTCGCGTACGCGATCTGTCGGGGATCACCTCGTACGCGTTGGCCGCCGAGCCGCTGGTACTGGTTACTCATCCCGACCACCGGCTTGCGCGCGCGGGACGTTTCGCCGCCGACGACCTCGCAGACGAGCGCGTCATCGACTACCCACCTGGTTGGGGAACCCGAACGATCATCGACGCCGAGATCCCGACGCGGCATTCGGTCATCGAGGTTGCCGATCAGGTCTTTGGAATTCAGTTGGCACGCAGTGGTTTTGGTGTGACAGCGGTTCCCGCCAGCGTTGCGGCCGATCAGTCCGGAGCCGGTATCGTCCCCTGTGTCGACCGGGATCTCACCTGGGTGATCTACGTAGCCCACTCGGCTACCAGAAGCCTGACAACGGCGGCGGGCGCCGTGCTGGATATCGTTCGAGAGGTATGCGGGCCGCCTGGGGATATGACAGCGTGACAGGTCGAAATGCGAAGGGCCGGTGCGACATTGCGCGCCGGAAACCTGACCGCGATGTTCAGTTCTCCCCGCTCTGCTTCGTCCCGGTCTCCTTTGTGTCGCTGACCGCCCGTAACAGGTGCCGCACCGCCATGGCGCGCCGGTGGGAGTGTCCGGTCAGCGAGTCCAGTGCGCACTCGGGGTCGGCGGGCGGTCCGAGGTGGGTGCACCCGCGCGGGCAGTTCTCGATCGCTTCGTGGAGATCGTCGAAGGCGTTCACGATGTCGTCGGCGCTGACGTGCGCCAGGCCGAACGAGCGGATACCCGGTGTGTCGATCACCCAGCCGCGCGGCTTGTCGTGGTCGCCCGGCAGTGGCAGTGCAACCGACTGCGTCGACGTATGGCGTCCCTTGCCGACGCCGCTGACGACCCCGGTTGCTCGTTCCGCTTCTGGGACAAGGCGATTCACCAACGTCGACTTTCCGACCCCCGAGTGTCCGATGAGCGCCGTGCGGTGATTGGTGAGTAATGCCAGCACGTCGTCGAGTGGATCGTCGCGCCCCGCACGCACAACCGGCAGGTCGAGGTCGGCGAATGCGGCAGCGAATTCGTCCGAGGAGGCGAGGTCGGTCTTGGTCAGACACAGGATCGGTGACAGCCCGCCGACATACGCTGCCGCGAGCGCTCTTTCGACGAATCCGGTGCGTGGGGGAGGGTCGGCCATTGCTGTCACGATGAGGAGTTGATCGGCGTTCGCGACGACGATGCGCTCGTAGGGGTCGGTGTCATCGGCGGTGCGCCGCAATACAGTTCGACGCTCCGCCACCTTCACGATGCGTGCAAGGCTTCCGGAATCGCCGGAGAGATCGCCGACGAGCGATACGTCGTCGCCGACCACCACAGGTGTGCGGCCGAGTTCGCGGGCGCGCATCGCGACCACGCGTCGGTCGGGGTCTCCGTCGATCACGCAGCCCCAGCGGCCCCGGTCGACCGAGACGACCATCGCATGTTGCGCGTCGTCGTGTGTCGGTCTGGTCTTGGTGCGCGGTCGGCTGCCCTTGCCCGGACGAATCCGTACATCGGATTCGTCGTAGCTGCTCGCGCGGCGGCTCACCGGCGTCCTCCGTCAGGACACACTGTGAAAGCCTTTGCCGCGCGGTAGATCACGGATGTCCGACCATCTGCTGCCACATTCCGGGGAAGTCGGGCAACGTCTTCGACGTGGTCTCGATGTCGTCGACGGTGACGCTGGGGACCACAAGGCCGATGATCGCGCCTGCCGTGGCCATGCGGTGATCTGCATACGAATCCCATTGTCCGCCATGTAGCGGAGCCGGTCGGATGATGAGCCCGTCGTCGGTCTCGGACACATCACCGCCGAGCTTGTTGATCTCGGTGACGAGCGCGGCAAGCCTGTCGGTCTCGTGGCCGCGCAGGTGGGCGATCCCACTCAACAGGGATTCCCCATCGGCGAGCGCGCACACCGCGGCGATCGTCGGAGTCAGCTCGCCGATGTCGCGGAGGTTCCGGCTGATCCCGGTGAGTCGTTCTGGCCCGCGCACCGTCAGCACGCCGTCGAAAAGTTCTGCGGTGCAACCCATCTCGGCGAGAATGTCGACGATCTGTGCACCCGGCTGCGTTGTTGTCGCGGGCCAACGCGGGATGCTGACCTCACCGCCGGTGACCGCGGCTGCCGCGAGAAACGCTGCGGCATTGGACAAGTCGGGTTCGACAGCGACGTCGACGGCTTTGATCACACTCGGGGGTACGCGCCAGGTATCGGGTTGTGACGTGTCGACGACGACCCCCGCGGTGGCGAGCATCTCGACGGTCATGTCGATGTGCGGCGTCGACGGCACCGGCGCTCCGACGTGTCGCACCGTGATCCCGTTGTCGAATCGCGCTGCGGCAAGCAGGAGTCCCGACACGAACTGCGACGACCCGGACGCATCGATCGTGACCGTGCCACCGTCGGCCGAGCCCGTGCCGTGCACCACGAACGGCAGGCTGTCGCCGTCGACCCCCACCCCGAGGTCGCGCAGAGCAGCGAGGATGGTGGTGAGTGGGCGCTGTCGGGCTTGTGGGTCGCCGTCGAATGCGACGTCGCCGGAGGCGAGCGCGGCCACCGGCGGCAGGAATCGCATGACTGTTCCGGCCAGGCCGCAGAACACCTCGCCCGCATGCAGCGGCCGAGGTTCGATGGAGACGGTCGTGGGATCGGCGGGGTCGACGCGGACTCCGACGCCGAGTTCGGTGAGCGCGGACAGCATGAGGTTGGTATCGCGACTGCGCAGGGTTCCGGTGATTGTCGACGGTCCGTCGGCCAGCGCGGCGAGTACCAGCGCGCGATTGGTGATGGACTTCGACCCGGGCAGGTCGACGGTGGCCTGAATATGGCGGTCGGCGAGGGGCGCAGTCCAGATGCTCATGCGTTCAGTCTCGCATGTCGTGCTTGCAGCGCCGGATGCCGAACTCAGCGGTTGTCCAACCGCAGCGGATGATCGGCAGGTACCTCGACGAGGATGAGGGTGCGTCCGTCCGGGTCGACGACGTGCATTTCGATGAGGCCCCACGGTTCGGTCAGCGTCTCCCTGCGGATGTCGACTCCCATTGCGCTCAGTTCGCGCTGGGTCGCGGCGACGTCGCGCACCTGAATCCACAGCGCGGCCCCGTTCGCGTGGCCGTCGGGCAGGTCGGTACTCATGTGGCCGGGTACTTCGATCAAGCCGTTGCCCGCGTGGAAGACCAGGCCGCCCGGGTACTCACGCGCGATCGCGAGATGAAGTTTGTGGCGGTAGAAGTGCTGAAGAGCCTCGGGATCACGCGACCGCAACAGGATGCGACTACTCAGGATCTCCATGTCTTCAGTATCTACACGGTTACCGACGAGTCGGACACCAGCCATCGCGGCGCGTCAGGACTTGCTGACGTGACCCGTTGTCATGGCACCGCCGGGCTGACGGCGTCACTGCCCCTCGGTGGTCCCGTCGCTGCCGCCGAGCGCGTGACCGCGATTGACGTCATTGCCGTGGCGGGCGGCCTCGTAGATGGCCTTCTCGCGGGCGATACGATCGGTGTCGCCGATCGGGGTGGCGTCGCCGAAAGCGAACGCCGACTCGTGAGGCTGCTCGTGTGGGATGTCGGGATCGTCGGGGTCGGGGCTGTCGGGATCGGGGCTGTCTGACATGCACCAACGATAGGACTCATCCGCTGGTGGCGCGGGGAGACGGCCCGGCGACCCGTTACCGTCGAGGAATGCGCCGCATCTTCACTACGAGCTTCGCCGACGTCTACCCGCTCTACGTCG
>NZ_LZMO01000089.1:0-8677 GCF_001665715.1 Gordonia sp. 852002-10350_SCH5691597 | reverse complement strand
GGCGATGGCCAGGTGGGCAACGGCTGGAATCAACTCATGGCCGGACTCAACACCGAGCGACTCATCCTCGCGGCCATGCGATGCCGCAGAACCTGGAACGACCCAATGGGACGCCCGAACTGTTTGCGCTCGGTGATGAACGCCAGTGTGTCGGCAAATGATCGCTCGGCCACACCGAGTTGCATGGCCGCGAGGATGAGTCGCTCGGTGTTGAGTCCGGCCATGAGTTGATTCCAGCCGTTGCCCACCTCGCCGACGACTGCCGAGTCGGGCACTCGACAGTCCGTGAAGTAGAGATCGTTGACCTCTCGCCCGCCGAGCGTGTCGATGCCCTTGATCTCCAAACCCGGTGTGTCGGCAGGGATGTGGAACTGCGTGATTCCCTCGTGCTTCTTGCCGGTGTTCGAGGTGCGGGCGATCAGCAGGATCGACCGCGCGAAGTGCGCGTTGGAGCACCAGGTCTTCTGCCCGTTGATGACCCACCCGCCGTCGACCTTCTCGGCACGGCACGTGAGGTTGGCGACGTCGGAACCGGCCTCGGGCTCCGACATCGAGATCGACAGCGCATCGCCGTTGACGACTCCGGTCAGGACTTCCTTCTTGAGCTGGTCGTCGGCGAATCGGTTGTAGGCGAGGGCTGTGATGAAGGTGGGCCCGATCCCGCCGATCGGTGCCATGCCGCGCATCGCTTCTTCGAGCAGGATGCACATCTCGACATTGCCGGCGCCCGACCCGCCGTAGGTTTCGGGCAACATGATGCCCGCCCAGCCGAGGTCGGCCATCTTCTGGTAAAGCTCGCGCGAGTGCAGCTCCCTCCCGTCTTTTGTGTAGCGATTGCGCTGGTCACGGGTACCGACCTCGCGTTGGCAGAAATCGGCGACAGACGTCGCGAATGCGCGCTGTTCCTCAGTGAAGTTCACTGTTGTCCTCTCGATATGCGAAGCCCGTAGGCGGCTCTGGCTAGATCATATATGTGATATGTCGGGCCGTGGTCTGGACCACACTATCGATGGCTAGATTGGTTGCCATGCCCAAATCGCGAATCCCGTCTGACGACGGCGTGCAGGCCGAGGAGAGCGTCGAGGCCGAGAGTGCCGGGCCGACAAGCGCCGACGTCTCGCCACTCGACGGAGACGAGTTCCTCGCGGCGAATCGCAGTAGGCGTGAACAACTGCGCGCCGAGGCCGCCGACCGGGTGCCACGCAAACTCGACACCACGAGTGGCCGTACTGACAAGGGACGTACTGAGAGAGGGCGCGGCGGGAAGAGCGGTGGCGTGGGAGCCGAGGCGGCGAGCGCCGCTGGAGCGACGCGTCCGGGCCGCGGGCGGCTACTGGTCGGTGTGCTGGCATCGTTCGTGGTGGTCCTCGCGATCTCGACCGGGGTACTCGCGTACCTGTACGCGCAGGCAGATCGCAGAGCGTCTGACGCAGGACCGTCGGATGCCGATCGCACAACAGTCCTCGACACCGCGCGTCGCTACGCCGTCGAGCTGACCACCTACGACCCCGCCGACTACGGCGATCTCGATCGTCGAATCACGCAGATATCCACCCCGGAGTTCGGTAAGACCTATATCGCGTCGTCGCAGGATGCGCGCAAGGGCAACGCGAACGCCAAGGGAGTGTCGACGTCGAAGGCGCAGCGCGCGGGGATCGAATCGGTGACTGCCGACCGTGCGGTGGTCCTCGTGGCATTGGATCAGACGGTGAAGTCGTCGGAGATCGCCGCGCAGGTTCCTGACGGCATCCCGTACCAATCGCGTGTCGAGATCACGCTCGCCAAGCGGAACGGCACGTGGTTGCTCGACGATCTGGCGACCGTCTGACATCAGGCAGCCAGCACGTCAGCGCTGCTGTGGGCCCCGCCGGGGGCCTTCGAGAATGGCGCAGCCGATCGCGGTGACCTGCTCGACGGTTGGTTGGCGGCGTAGTCGAAGCAGATCCGAGATGGCGTTCAGTGCCGCGTGCACGAGGAAGCGGGCCTGTCCACGACTGATCGCGTCGCCACGGTCGCGCGTGACCCATGCGGCCCACTCGTCGACGTTGGCGCGTTGCTGGCGTCGCAACGCGCTGCGCTCCGACGGGACCAGGTGCCCGATCTCGCTCAGGTAGACCGTCACGAGCGCGTTGTCGCGCACGAAGAGTTGTACGTAGCGGGCAGCGAGCGACTCGAGCGCTGCGCGGCTGGTCGTCGACGCCGCGAGTGCGTCGGAAGTGGCGGCACTTACGCGGTCGGACGCTCGCCAGAATGCCGCCGACAGTATCGCGGCTTTGCTCTCGAAGTGGCGGTAGACGCCGGATGCGGGAACGCCTGCGGCAGCGGCGATCTCGTCGATCGTGACCTCTCGGAAGCCTCGTGCGGAGAACAGTGAGATCGATCCGGTGAGTATGAGTTCGCGTTTCGACGCCGGCGCCAGCCCGGACGGCGGGCGCTGGACTGAGGCGTCGGCGGCGAGCAGCGGCGCGACGTCGGCCAGCGAGAGCGCGGTGGCGACGAGTAGTCGGCGAATTTCTCGGTCTGCCAACGCAGTCCGATGTGTGGTCGGACTTGCCACGACACTGATCATCGCCGCGACGAGAAGGTCGGCGTGGGGCCGGGGGATGTTCGGGCGTGCATTGAGAAGCGCTGCGCGGATTCGCCGATGCTGTTCCACCAGAACGTCTTTCACCTTTGTCGCGTCATCGCCGTTGAGGTAGCGCTGATCCCAGCGGTAGAGGCCACCGGTCCTGCGGTGGTCGATGGCCGATTGTACGAGAGCGGTCAGTGCCGACTCGAGATCGCTCTGCGATGTCTCGAGTGCCTCGGTCAGCACGTCGGCGAGTAGTCCGGTGGCCTCGGCGAAGAGTGCGTATTTCGTCGGGAAGTGGCGGTAGAGCGCGGGGGCGGAGATTCCCACGATGTCGGCGATCTCCTCGAGGCGCACCGCGTGGTATCCGCGATCGCTGAACTCCTGTGCTGCGGTATGCAGAATCAGCGCTCGGCGGTCGGCAGGGCGTCGACGTGGCTGTCCGTTGATGTGTGTCGGAGGGTGGTCAGTCGAGGGCTGACTGCTCATCGGTCCAGAGTAGAGCGAGAGCGTCTTCGTTGGAGAAGAAATTGCCTAATCGTCTAAAACTGGTGGTAGAGGCGTCGTAGAAGATCGCTAAGTTAATCGCGATTCCTGTGGTCTACATCTCATAGGCATGTATGGTGGCGGCATGATCACGCGACCGGCGAGCGACGGGGTGGGCTGTGTCTGACAATCGGGCGATTGGGTCTGACATTCGGGCGACTGGGTCTGACAGTCGGGTGGCTGGTGGCGCAGGGTCTGACGCCTCAATCGTTACCGGGATCAGGACCGAGGTCGACGATCGGGGGATTGCCCGCGTCACGATCGATCGTCCGGAACGGATGAATGCGCTCAACGGAGACGCCTCGAGCGCGCTGATCGACTTCCTCACCATCCGATGCGCCGCAGACGACATACGCGCGGTGATCATCGACGGCGCAGGGGGACACTTCAGCACCGGCGCAGATATTCGCGACATCGCTGCCCGGGCGTCGGAGAACGGCGGCATCGACGAGAGGAGTGCGGCCTCTGTGATCGGCGGAGGGTCGGCGCTGGCTCGTGCCGTGCGCTCTGTCGAGGTTCCGGTTGTCGCGTCCGTCGACGGCGCCGCGGTCGGGATCGGTGCATCGCTGGCGTTCGCCTCCGACCTCATCTTCGCGACCCGACGTTCCTACTTTCTTCTGGCATTCACCAACATCGGGCTCATGCCCGACGGTGGGGCGACCGCGACGGTGTCGGCCGCGATCGGTAGGGCGCGCGCCAATCGGCTGGTCCTTCTCGGCGAAAAGTTGCCTGCGCCAGAAGCATTCGACGCTGGCTTGATCAGCGGACTCGTCGACGACAGAACCGCGCTCGACGCCGAGATCGCCGGCGTCGCCAAGCGATTCGCGCAGAGTTCGACGCAGGCGTTGCGTCTTGCGAAAGCCGCGCTCGACGCCAACACGCTCGCCGGATTCGAGTCGACCCTCGAACGTGAGACCAGAGGACAGACTCGACTGCTGCAATCTGACGAATTCCATGCGGCCATAGCCGCATTCACCACCGCACGCCGACACTGACGTTGCGAACCAACGTCGAGAAATCCAAGGAGAGTTCCATGACCGCGACCGTCGCCTCGGGCCAAGACCTCAACACAGAACCGCTGCGGTCTCGCCGCAACCACTGGAACAACCAGGTCCGCAGGCATGCGCTGATGCAGCCAGACGCTCCCGCGCTCAAGTTCTTGGGTGAGACGACGACGTGGAAACAACTCGACGAGCGCACCACTGCGTTCGCGGCGGCGCTGAGTCGTCGTGGCGTCGGTTTCGGCGACAGGGTGCTGATGATCCTGCTCAATCGCACCGAATACGTCGAAGCGATTCTGGGTGCCAACATCATTGGTGCCATCCCGGTGCCGGTGAACGTGCGGATGAGTCCCGCCGAGGTCGCCTACCTGGTGACCGACAGCGGTGCGCGGACGATCGTCACCGAGACGTTGCTCGCCCCACTTGCCGACGCGGTTGTCGCCGCAACCGGAGACGTCGATCAGGTGATCGTGGTGGGTGGCTCCGAGAACGAGGCCCACCTCGACTACGCCGATCTCATCGCCGAAGACGCGTCCGATCTCCCGGAGATCGACATCCCGGAAGAGACCGTCGCGTTGATCATGTACACGTCGGGCACCACGGGAAAACCCAAGGGCGCCATGCTGACTCACACGAACATGCAGTCGCAGGCACTCACCTGTCTGCAGGCGCTGCACACCAGCCGTGACGACATCGGTGCCGGTGTTGCGCCGATGTTCCACATCGCCGGTATCGGAGCCATGGCGCCGCTGTTCTACATGGGCGCAACGTCGGTCATCCATCCGCTCGGCGCGTTCGACCCCGACCAGATGCTCGACATGTGCGAACGTGAGGCCATCACGTCGATCTTCCTGGTGCCCGCTCAGTGGCAGGCGGTCTGCGCGGCGCAGCAGGCACACCCACGCGACGTGAAGTTCCGCGTGATCAGTTGGGGTGCGGCACCCGCTTCGGACACCGTGCTGAACGCGATGAACGAGACCTTTCCCGACGCGCTCAACGTCGCGGTTTTCGGACAAACCGAAATGTCGCCCATCACTTGCGTTCTCGACGGCGCCGACGCGCTGCGCAAGATCGGGTCGATCGGCAAGGTGGTTCCGGCGGTTACCGCGCGCATCGTCGACCCGATGATGAACGACGTCGCCGACGGCGAGGTCGGGGAGATCGTGTACCGCGGGTCGAACATGATGCTCGGGTATTGGCAGAACCCGCAGGGCACGCAGGATGCCTTCCGCGGGGGCTGGTTCCACTCCGGCGACCTCGTGCGTCGCGACGACGAGGGTTTCCTCTACGTGGTCGACCGGGCAAAAGACATGATCATCTCGGGCGGCGAGAACATCTATTGCGCCGAGGTCGAGAACGTCCTCTACGGCCACCCGAGGATTGCCGAGGCGGCTGTGATCGGACGGGCCGATCCGAAGTGGGGTGAGGTGCCGGTCGCCGTGGTGGTGACGGTCGACGGCGCCGACCTCACCCTCGAGGAGATGGAGCCGTACCTCGACGAGAACCTGGCGCGGTTCAAGCAGCCCAAGGACATCGTTCTCGTCGAAGAACTACCTCGCAACGCGGGTGGCAAGGTCGTCAAGCCGCGTCTGCGCGAGAGCTACGGCAGCAAAGACGAGGGTCTGGCCAACTGATCTCGCCACAAAAGTAGAACACGTTCCATTTCTGACGAAAAGTGACTATCGTCTCAGTAGGGACGCCAGGCTGTGCCGGCACCAACGGCACGCTGCGCGTGTACGACAACAAGCGGAGGGCATGAATGAAGACCAAGGGTGCGTTGCTACGGGAACTCAACCAACCGTGGGAGATCGAAGAGATCGAGATCGGTGATCCCAAGGCGCACGAGATCAAGATCCGGATGGAAGCAGCCGGAATGTGTCACTCCGATCATCACCTCATGACCGGCGGCATCCCGATGGCGGGCTTTCCGATCCTCGGCGGCCACGAGGGTGCGGGCGTCATCGAGGAGCTCGGTGAGGGTGTCACCGACTTCGAGGTCGGCGACCACGTCGTCCTCTCCTTCATCCCGTCGTGCGGCAAGTGTCCGTCGTGCAGGTCGGGTCTGGCGAACCTGTGCGACTTCGGCGCGATGCTTCTGCAGGGTGAAGCCGTGTCCGACAACACCTTCCGCATCCACACCGCGAAGGGCGAGAACGTCTATCCGATGACACTGCTTGGCACGTTCGCGCCGTACATGGTGGTGCACGAGGCGTCGGTGGTGAAGATTGACAAGGACATCCCGTTCGAGGTGGCGGCTCTGGTCGGTTGTGGCATCCCCACCGGCTACGGGTCGTCGACGCGTAGTGGCGATGTCCGCCCCGGCGAAGACGTGGCAATCGTCGGCGTCGGTGGCGTCGGAACCGCTGCACTGCAGGGTGCGGTGATCGCGGGAGCGCGCAACATCTTCGCGATCGACCCGGTCGAGTGGAAGCGCGAGCAGGCGCTGAAATTCGGTGCGACGGCGGCGTTCGCGTCGATCGACGAGGCTGCGGGAGCGATTGCCGAGACCACTCACGGTGCGATGTGCCGCAAGGTCATCGTGACGGTAGGAGAGGTGCACGGCAAGGATGTCGACAGTTGGATGGGCATCACGGCCAAGGCCGGCACCTGCGTGCTGACCGGCATGGGGAACATGCTCGAGTCCGACGTGACGTTGAATCTGTCGATGCTCACACTGCTGCAGAAGAACCTGCAGGGCAGCATCTTCGGCGGTGCGAACCCCAAGCTCGATATCCCGCAACTGCTTTCGATGTACAAGATCGGCAAACTCAACATCGACGACATGATCACCCGGCAGTACCGGCTTGATCAGATCAACCAGGGCTACCAGGACATGCTCGACGGCAAGAACATTCGCGGAGTCATCCGCTACACCGACGAGGATCACTGATCGTCGTCTACCGGTAACGTAGGTCCCCGTGAGTGTTCTCGAGGCCCTCGATTCCTGGCCGGTCGACAATGTCGCCGCGGCAATCGTCACTCCGGAGGGGGTCGTCGCACACGGGGACACCGCCCGCATCTACGAGCTCGCCTCGGTCACCAAACTCCTGGTGGCCGAGGCGGTTCTCGTTGCGGTCGAGGAGGGCGCCGTCGAACTCGACGACGCGGCCGGGCCGCCCGGCGCGACCATCGCTCATCTCCTTGCGCACGCGTCAGGACTGGCCTTCGACAGGCAAGAGGTCGAGGCGCCGGTGGGGGAGAAGCGGATCTACTCGAGCGCCGGGTTCGAGGTGCTTGCCGAGACCGTCGAGGCCGCAACGGAGATTGCATTCGCCGATTACCTCGCCGAGGGAGTCTGTGCGCCACTGGGACTCTCGTCGACGACGCTCGACGGACCTGCCGGCCACGGAGCGCGGTCGAGCGTCGACGATCTTGCCGTTTTCGCTGCCGAACTGCTGCAACCACGCCTGCTCTCGTCGGACCTCGCCGACTCTGCGCATGCGGTGTGGTTTCCGGGTATCGACGGCTTCGTGCCCGGCTACGGCAAGCACAAGCCGAACGATTGGGGCCTCGGATTCGAGATCCGCTCGCACAAGTCGCCGCATTGGACTGGCACACGTAACTCGCCGTCGACGTTCGGGCACTTCGGACAGTCGGGAACCTATCTCTGGGTCGATCCGGAGTTGGCCGCGGCCTGCGTCGTGTTGACAGACCGGCCGTTCGGAGCCTGGGCCAAGCCGCTGTGGACCGAGTTCAACGACGCCGTCGTCGACACGCTCGTCGCGGACGACTGACGCTATGGGCTGGTGGGTGAATCAGTAATTCACACCAATCACCTTCGGAAACTAGCGCAACACGTACAACATCAGGCACAATAAACAACACGAGTGTGATATCCGCTGTCGCGAGGTGTGTTGGGGAAGACGTTCCTCGTCGACAACGGAGGTGAACAAGGTGCGCAACCTGAATCAGTTTGCGGACATGACGACCGGAGTGGTGTACATCCACTCAGCGCAGGCCGCGCTGTGCCCGCATGTGGAGTGGGCTCTGTCGTCGACCCTTAACGCGCGGGCCAACCTGAAGTGGTCCGCCCAGGATGCCGAACCCGGCATGCAACGGGCAACCGTTGACTGGACGGGCCCGGTAGGTACTGCTGCGCGGCTGGCGAATGCGCTGCGCGAGTGGTCGTCGCTGCGCTTCGAGGTGACCGAGAATGCCAGCGAGGGCGTCGACGGCGAGCGGTTCAGTTATGTTCCGGGACTTGGCTTGTGGCGCGGATCGACGAGCGCCAACGGCGACGTGATCATCGGTGAGATGCAACTGCGTTCGCTGATCGAGGCCCAGCCGGACAGCGCTGGACTCGCCGGCGAACTCGAAGCCGCGCTCGGTACCGCATGGGACGACGCTCTCGAGGCGTACCGCATGGGCGGCGCGGGCGCCGAGGTGACCTGGTTGACGCAACGCGTCGGTTGAACCACACCGGAGTTGGTGACCAACCTCCGATCACCGACCCGACACACTGATTCGGCCCCGGCAGAGTACGGCGGTTTCAAGGGGTCGGCGCAACACTGCTGTTAGTTGGTGGTGATTAGATCACGCAAACGCTCGGCTGGGATACCCC